>JABGVY010000563.1 GCA_018645845.1 Gammaproteobacteria bacterium
ATGGGGATCGCGATGATCGATCACCTGATGATGCAGTACGATCAAATTAACATGAACGCAGAACCGACTATTGAGCAGGATAACAACAACTACGTCGTGATTAACGGCAACCGGGGGCTGGGTCAATACACGCTCACACGCGCGATGGAAATGGTGATCGAAAAAGCCAAACAACACACCTTTGGCGTCGGTCTCGTGCACAATTGGCACGACATTGGCTGCGCTAGTGCCTACACGCGAATGGCGCTCGATCATGACTGCATCGGTATTCTAACCGTCAACTCAGTGACACAGAACGCACCCTGGGGCGGCCGCGAACTGAAAATGTCCGCTGCGCCTTTTTCGTATGCATGCCCTGCGGGTGACATGGACGCTATCATTGGCGATACCTCTGTATCCGGCATCTATGAAACCTATCTCTCAGATGCCGTACTCGAAGGTCGTAAACTGGACAGCAAATGTCTGGTCGACCCTGATACCGGAGAACTGACTGATGACCCTGCACCCTATATCGAGCACCCTGAACACCGCGCCGCACCAATGCTTGCTGCTCCGGTATTTCCTAACGTCAAGCTCTATGTCATGAATGTCTTTATCGAAATCATGACCGGACTGCTGACACCCGGCGGCTATACTTCACCTCAAATGGAATATCCCAGCATGCACGCACTGGCTGCCGACCCGGACCGGCTGGTCAAACGAGGTGGCGGCGCTTTTTTAATGGTAGTGAACATTGCTGATCTCATGCCCCTTGACCTGTTTAAGCAGCGAGTGGATGAGTGGGTTCGAACCCTGAAAGAAACCAAACTGCAAAAAGGTTTTGATGAAATCACCCTGCCAGGGGAAAACGCACTGCGTAGCGAAAGAGAACGCCGGTTAAACGGCGTTCCGGTTCAGCAGAAGTACTGGCAAGGCATAAAGCAAATGGGTGCTGAAGTCGGTATTGATATCGAGGCCTTACGGGAATAATACCTCGCGAGGCTACTCGTCCGGCTCCCATCCTTCGAAAGCATCGTTCATCGGCTGCATGTCCTGATACTCCTTTACCTCGATAAGCTTGCCATCTTTACCGTGGCTGAAAACGAATACATATTCATTCTCGTACACCGTGTCTATTAATGTCCGGGCGCGGATTTTCTGTTCAAGAAAAGTTATCCCTGGTGCATGCGAGACTCTGGACCAGAGCCGTTCAACGCCATGGGGCAAAAAGTAATTGGCTAGTTCTGCGAACTTCCGAAAACCCGCCAGACCTTCATGAACTGCACCGCCATACTTCGGGTCACCGGGGATGCGCCAGGTGGCGTTGTCATCGACCTGCTCAAGTGCTTTCTCAATATCGCCATCCTTGAGCTCATCCATAAAATCTCTCGGGTCAAAATCAACCCAGCGTTGCGCTTCAGTCATCGCTTTTCCTCCTGCATAAGATCTCTACCTACCAAACGTTGCGCTTCAGTCATCACATTCCCTTCTGAATAAGCTCTCTACCTACCAATGGGTCTTGTTGATTTCACCGGTGCGCTCTGCGCGTGCCTCTGAGAGCAGGCAGAGAATCTCAAAACCGAGGGCGGCCATAAGATTTGCCGAGGTGCCACGCACATCAACCAAAGGACACAGTTCAACGATATCAGCGCCAATAAGGTCAAGGCCACGCAGACCACGAATCAGGTTGCGAACCTCGCGGGAAGTAAAACCAAAGGGTTCCGGCAGCTGTGTACCCGGCATATAGTTGGCATCGATACCGTCGCAGTCCAGCGTCAGATAGCAGGGCCCATCACCGATAATCTCATGTACTTCGGCGAGAACATTTTTCAAACCCATTTCGTCAAAGTCATCCATCGTGATGACCCTCATGCCGCTGTCATAGGAAAAATCCCAGTAGTGAGTCGCGAAACCGCGGATGCCGATCTGTACTGTCCGCGCCGGATCAATGCCTGAATCCAGTACCGCATTACGAAACACAGCTCCGTCACTCAGTTCCTCACCCTGCATTTCACCCGCCATCGTATCTGCGTGGGCATCAATGTGAATGAGCCCAACTGGCTCCTTGCGCCCCAACGCTTTCAGCACAGGATGGGACACGGTATGGACACCCCCCACTGAAAAAGGTACCACCCCGGCATCGTCAATCTCACAAATGGTCTCGTAAATATCCTGAACGGTCTGCTGCGTGTCGTGGGGTCTGCTGAAGACAACATTGCCATAGTCAATGACACGACACATATCGAACGGGATGACATTCCAGCGATCGTGAATGGGGCCATGCGTGCATGATGCTTCGCGTAATGCATTCGGAGCAAACTTTTGCCCGCCATGGTACGGCGCGCTGACATCCATCGGCAGACCAAGGCAGGCGATATCTGCGATATTCAGCTGATCACTTCTGGGCGCTCGATAGAACGTATTCTCTGTCAGCTCATGCGGGGGATCAAAAACCGGTGCGTTCTCTTCAAGGCAACGTTTATAGAACTCACCAATGTGAGGGTGTCGATGATTCTCAAGGCTCCGCTGCGCAAACTTTCGCATCGCTTCTAGGCGCTGGTCAGCAATGTCACTCATAATATTTTCCTTTCTTTACAGTCTGAATCAGCTGCTCACGCGCCTATCCAGACGGCTCGCTAGCGGGAGTAACAATACAAGACTTAAGCTAAGAAATATTGTGCCTACCCATGAGACTACCGAAAAATCCTGAGTTACTGTCTGCACAGCATCCTGTGCTTGACCCCCAGTATGAATAAGCGTCGCGACAATTGCAGGCCCCAGCGCAAACCCACTCATTTTGAATGCGGTCGTCAAAACATAGAAGCGCCCTGATGGATCAAGCTCGACGCACAGAAGGAGCAGATAAGGCAGGACAAATACCCAGGCAAACTGTGAGAGGCAAGCGCCGATCAGGTAGCCATCAGCGGTTGGAATCTGCACCAGGTACAGAGAAATCAGAAAACCGAACATACCCAACCCGATTGGCCAGACCCTGCCAAAACGGATGCTAATGTAAGACGAGAGCATCGTGGCGGCAAGGCTTGCAACCTGGGTTGCGGCCAGCACCTGACCGACGTAGTCAGCGTCCAGTCCAGATCCCGCCCCAATACGTTCAATATAGGACCAGATGCCGCCTTCTGCGACCATAAAACAACCGAAACCAATGAAACAAAGAAAGAGAGGGACATAGTCCTTCAGCTGCGCACCTGAACCTGATTGCGAAGCAATACCAACGGCCTTTGGCAGCCAAAAAATACCCGGGATGACAATTGCCGCCACGACCCCGTGAAAAATAAAAATCGTATCTATACCATAGATGGCTATAAGGCTAGGAAACCAGACGAAAACACCCACCGACAACGCGATTGTCATGCCAATACCGAATGAGTAGAACCTGTCCGGAGTTTTGGTTTCGCCAAGTGTCACCAGCGCCAGCGAGAAGATCGCACCGCTTCCCATCTCAGTGATAAAACGAGCCACGCAAAGGCTTGTAAACGAATCAGCCGCTACCGAAAGCAGGTTGCCCAGGATAATCACCGCAAGGGCTGCACCGGCAACCAGATGCCACGAGAGTTTTCTTATCCAGAAAGCTGCCGATGCAGAAACGACGGCGAGACCGGCCAGATCAGCAGAAGCGAGGTAACCCACTTCACTGTCCGAAAAACCCAGATCAGTTGCTGCTGCACCAACGACCAGGGGAATGAGTGTCATGCCCAGCGGCGCCAGCATATAAAGAAAAATACCAGCACCTATCGGGCGGTAGTCAGTGATCTTGTCTGTAGCTCGCGACATTGCCGTCATATCAGCGTACCGGGATGTTCAAACCTGAGATGATGCTAGGCCAGGTCCTGACCAGCCTCAAGTACCCTTTGTAGGTATCGACCATCAGACAACCTCAATATCCGATTTTTCAAGTATTCGTATTAGCGGCTCCAGTTCCCGTTCATAATGGCGCCACTTGCCAATGGATGTGTCGTAGACCGGCTGCCTAACCTGCGAGGCGCTGGCAGTGGTACTCGCAGCAGGATTGTCCTGAAATCTCAGACAGGAATCCTGCCAGGGTAAATCACAACGCTTTATCAGGCTTCTGGATGTTGCCTCCTGATTTGCCACCAAGTCTTCATAGGCAACAGGATAGATAACATCGGGCAAAAGTCGATTCCAGTGCTGCATTAAACGCCTGTACGCCAGATAGTATCGACCCAGGTCGGTCAGGTCATATGACATGGGATAGGCATCACGAAAAAGTCGTTTATACATGGCATAACAGGCATCCAGGGGATTTCTCGTGACGTGGATGATCTTCGCTTCTGGCAAAGCCTTGTGGATGAGTCCGCAGTACAGAAAATTCAGCGGTAACTTATCAGTGACGAATCGGCTTGCCGATGCCCTTCCATCAATGCTCGCCAAATAGGCCTCGCCCAGAGCAGAAAAATCTAACTTCGCTGACTGCTCAACGAGGCTGACATTTCCATTTACGCCCACCTCGTTCCGGGCAAGCCTCGTCAGCGCCAGGGCAAAATTGTTCAATTCTCCGGCTGAGTGAACCTGATCATGACTGCTCAATATTCGATCTATCAGTGTCGTTCCGGTCCGCGGAAGACCGACAATAAATATCGGTCGCTCTTCGGGACAACCTGACTGAATTTGATTGAATGCCTCATCGGAATAAACGTTAACGATACGATCAATCGTTTCAAGATCACTGTCGACTCGATAGGTCATATGACGTCGACGCAGATCCGCCCCCTGTTTCAACTGCGCAAAAGACTGTTCGTGCTCCGCTAGATCCTCAAGTTCCTTTGCCAGTGAAAAGCGCAGCTTCATCTCTCCGCGCCAATCCTGGATCGGGATACTCAGTCGCTCTTGCAGAGCTGAGACATGGTTGTTTTCTGCCGTCTGTGATCGCAGATCTGATCGAAGATGATAGGCTTCAAAATCGTCCGAATTCAGGTCAATGGCTCGATCCAGGCATGATTCTGCACCCACCTGATCGCCTAGAAACCGTTTTACTGTTGCAAGATTGAATTGGTAGGTCGCATTGGCTGGCACTAAAGCAACTGCATTCTCATAATACTGAAGTGCATTCTGGTAATCGTTACATCTCGTTAAGATGCCACCTGCCATATCCTGAGCCTGCGCATCTTCGGGGGATTTGGTCGCGACTGCCTCTGCGAGCGACGCTGCCTCTGCAAGCTTTTGTGACTGCACGAGTGCATTTGCCTTGGCGACCATAAATCTCGCATTGTCAGGATCAATGATCAGAGCACGGCCAACAAATTCGAGCCCCTTCTCTGCATTGCCCAGGCGACAGGCAACGACGCTGGCAGCACACCATCCCTCTGCACTGTCTGGAAATCGGCCATTCAGATCCCTGCACAAAGCGAGAGCTTCCTTCAGCCTGTTCTGCTCCAGATGCTTTCGTAGCTTCTGGAGCAGTATTTGTTCCTCAGACGCCATCGCAACGCCAATTTTGCAATCTTTCCAGGATTACAGGATCTCCCGCAGTCTTACCTACTCATTAAACTCGTAGTTGAGTCTAATTCCAACCGTGCGGGGACGACCGATAAAACCAATATGGCTGTAGGCAGCCCGGCCATTCTGAACACCGCTCAAACCGGCTTCGTCGGTAATGTTGTTAACGAACGCCCTGATCGAAAAGGAATCTTTCTGCCAGGTTACTGAAGCATTCCATTTATCGAAACCATCCACTTCGACATGATTACCGAAATCTGCATTAAAGTTGGTCTCAGCAGAGCTTCGATAAGATCCATTCACGTTGAAGTGCAGGCTTGACCCGTTTTCGAGCGGCTTGTCGTAATCAACATTAATGCTAGCCTGAACATCAGGCACACCTGGTAATGGGTCACCGTCCCTGGCTATGGCAAAATCAGTAAAGTTAAGCAGCCCTGCGTCCTTAGTAATTTCTGCATCGGTATAGCCTATGCCAAAGTCGATTCGCAGATTGTCCGTGAGCTGACTATTCAACTCCAGTTCTACACCTCGTGATTTAGCTTCATCACCATTGACGACTCCTGGTATCCCGAGCGCCCCGGCAAACACATCCAGCTGAATGTTTTCCCAGTCGATTTGGTACACCGCCAGCGTATAGTTTGTGGTGCCCCCGAACGTACCTTTGATACCGACTTCAACATTGGTCGCCTCATCAGGGTCAAAAACGATAAAGGATGGATCTACGCCCGCGAATCCAGCGGTTGGGAAGCTGTTAGCGCCACCATGCCTGAACCCCTCAGACCAAGTGAAGTACAACATACTGTCCTGATTCACGTAGTACGAGGCATTGAATTTGAACAACTGGTCATCGAATTTTGCACTGTTGGCTTCCGAGGTAGACCCATTCAGGTTGCCATCAGGTGCGCAGTAAAATCCGCAATAGGGTAGTGCAACCACCTGGCTTGCATCGAACTCCTGCCAGAACTTACGAAAACCGACGGTGGCCTGGAAATCTTCAGAAAAATGATAAGTCAATTCACCGAATACA
>JABGVY010000564.1 GCA_018645845.1 Gammaproteobacteria bacterium
TCGAAGCGCATACTTCCTTCAGGCATTCGCCAATATTGGGCTGGTACCCGATGGCGGTGCTACCCATCTACTTCCCCGGATAATTGGGTGGAGGCGGGCGGTGGAACTTTCTATGCTCGCTGAACGCTTACCCGCTGAAACTGCCCTCGACTGGGGGCTGGTCAACAGGGTTGTAGATGATGACAAGCTGATGGAAGAGGCGCTAGGTTTAGCTGCCCGCCTGGCGAACGGGCCAAGGTCTCTCGGCCTAATGCGCAAAGCCTATTGGGAGACCTTTTCCAACAGTTACTCGGAGCAGTTCCAACTGGAAGCTAACCTTCAGGGAATTGCCGGGGCATCGGAAGATAACAGGGAAGGTGTGAAAGCGTTTCTTGAGAAACGGCCCGCTAAATTTACGGGCAAATAACCGCGAAAGTCGCTAAATATCTGCCGTGAATTCACGTTTATTGTCTGGCAGCATCCTGGCCGCGACAATGTTAGTATTAGCGACTGTTTGAATTGGTACAGATCAGATTTAGGAGTTAAGAAATGCCATTGGTATTAAACGAAGATCAAAACATGCTGAAAGATTCTGCAAAGAATTTCTGTTCAGACAACACCCCCATTACCCAACTGCGTCGTTTGCGTGATGATAAAGATGAATCAGGCTTTGATCGCGATACCTGGCGTCAGATGGTAGAGCTTGGCTGGGCAGGAATAACTGTGCCCGAAGATTTTGGTGGTCTTGGGTTCGGTTACATGGGACTCGGCGTAGTGATGGAAGAATGTGGTCGAACGCTGACTGCTTCTCCCTTGTTTGGAACTGCCGTTCTGGGTAGCAGCGCTATCCTTCATGGTGGTAGCCAGGAACAAAAAACTGAATTACTGGGCCAGGTAGTAGGCGGCGAGCTGTTACTGGCACTGGCTATCGAAGAGACTCCCCATCACAACCCATACGGCGCCAGCACCACCGCCGAAAAATCAGGCGGTAGTTACAAGGTGACAGGTAGCAAGAAATTTGTGCTCGACGGCCATGTTGCTGACAAGCTTGTGGTCGTTGCTAGGTCATCAGGCAATGCCGGTGACCGTGATGGCCTAACGCTGGTGCTAGTGGATCGTGAGGCAAGCGGCGTATCAGTGACACGGACTATCATGGCTGACAGCCGAAACGCAGCGAATATTGAGTTTGCTGATGCAGAAGGCGTGATGCTGGGTGAAGAAGGAAAGGGCGCTGATGTGCTGGATAAGGTGCTCGATACGGGTCGCATTTTGCTGGCAGCAGAAATGCTGGGGAGTATCCAGGAATGTTTCGAACGAACAATCGAATATCTCAAGACCCGTGAACAGTTTGGTGTTCCCATCGGATCGTTTCAAGCGCTGAAACATCGAGCTGCACAGATGTTCTGTGAAGTCGAATTGTCGAAGTCTGTCGTACTGGAAGCATTATCGGCGCTGGACGAAGATTCGGACCAGGTTCCTGAACTCGCCAGCCTTGCAAAAACCCGTCTGAATGACACCTACAACCTGGTGAGCAGTGAGGGCGTGCAGATGCACGGTGGTATTGGTATGACAGACGAATACGAGATCGGCTTCTTTATGAAGCGGTCGCGCGTTTGTGAACATGCGCTGGGTGGTTCAGCTTTCCACAGGGATAGATACGGCGTGTTGCAGGGATACTAAAACCCTTATCACACGAAAGCCTATCGTACCTAAACTCGATGGTACATAAACAGAGGCCTTGCAATGCAAGGCCTACGGTTCTGTTTGCGCAAACGTTTCCGTTTTCGCACTTCACGATTCCAAGCGTCTCACGGAGAGATCATTGTCCTTGGCATCTTTCGTGCTATGGCAGAGTTTATTGTCCGCCTTAAGGTCGATCTTGCGATCTGAATTAAACATACGCCGTTTTAGTTCAGAAGTTAAAGAACAAATGGTCATGAACAGAGCGGGTTTAGACTCTTTGGCGATAATGGGCTAAGAAAAGGCTAAGAATAGGGCCTTGTGGTACTAGGCTTCGCGAAGTTTTCCGGGCTGGTTCATGCTGCAGTTGAAAAAGTCACACAGGATGGGACGGAAGCGGTCCATATCTACCAGAAAGGCGTCGTGTCCCTGGATGGATTCGAGCGAGTGAAAGATAACCTCGCGTTTCCCGTCCTCAAGCCCATCAGCAATCCGTTGCTGGTGCGATATTGGGAACAGTAAGTCTGTCTCGACACCTATGATCAGGGCCCGACTGGCACCCACTTTTGCTAAACCGTGCTCGACCGACCCCCCATGGTCAGCGACGTCAAATAGATCCATCGCCCGCGAGAGATAGAGATAGCAGTTGGCATCAAAGGTACCGATGAATTTATTGGCGTGGGCTTCAAGGTAGGACTCAACCTCGAAGTCTAGGCCAAAGGATTCGCCGGTCTGTCGTTCTTCAGGAATCAATTCCCGACCAAAACGTTGTTCCAGTTCAGCAGCACTTCGATAAGTCAGCATGCCTAGTTTACGTGCAAGCCGCATACCCAGGACTGGCTCTTCGGTAACGTCATAATTGCCCTCATTCCAGATCGGATCGCTTTGAATAATTTCCCGCTGCAAGGAACGAAGGGAAATAGCAAAAGGAGCCGCCCTTGCTGAGCCGGAAATGCTGACAACGCTTTCCGCAATTTCAGGGAAAAGTATGGCGTAAGCAATTGATGTCATACCGCCCATGGATGCGCCAACAACGGAATGCAGTCGATTCAGGCCAAGGGCTTTGACGACTTCGTGACCGCCACGGGCGATATCTTCAATTGTTAGCACGGGGAAATCGAGTCGATAGCGCTCGCCTGTTTCCGGATTGATGCTGGTGGGACCAGTCGAGCCGAAACAGCTTCCCAGAGAGTTGATGCAGATGACGAAATACTTGGTGGTATCAATCGGCTTGTTTTCACCGACCATCTGCTCCCACCAGCCGGATGAGGGATCAACCTCTGAAGAGGCAGCATGGGCCGATGGGGACAAGCCGGTGAAAAGTAAAACCCCGTTATCTCTTTGGAAGTTCAGCTCACCCCAGGTCTCATAAACAATAGTAGGACGTTCAAGATGGCCGTGGCGCATATTGAATGACCCGTTGACCTGGTGAAATTTTTTGGCGGAACCCATAGCGACTTAAGACCGTTGTATTGGTGAGGGCGACATTTTGGCAAGAACGCTGTCTTTTTTCTAGGTTTGGGGGTTACGGGGCTTAGCTTGCTGATTTTGGAGCATCACTACCGATGAGTAGGTGGATACACAGTAAGGTACCAAGTAGGTCAGCGCGATTTGCAGAATCTGCTGACGACTCAGTTCCAGGGCCAATAGCGCAGGACCGTGATTGATCAGGGCGAGAATGGTACCGACAACAAGTGCGACTTTGAGAGCGGTCAAGACAACAGGTTTGCGAAATAGTTGGCTGGCCATGATAAATAAGGGGGTTGCTTTGAGTGTTGACACAATCTGAACCGCTTTTGCGGTTATTGCAACTACATGATTAGTGCAACTTTACGTTTATTGCAACTTTACGTTTATTGCAACTTTACGTTTATTGCAACAGGGGCCCCCGTGGGCGTAACCTGTTGGTCATGGATATTCCGAGTCTCAGACTCTTCATTACGCTTTCCCGAAACCTCCACTTCGGGAAAACCAGCGAAGAGATACACATGTCTCCCTCTGCGGTTAGTCGCGCGTTACAGCGGCTCGAAGATCAGCTAGGTCACCCGTTGCTGGTCCGCGACAACAGGTCAGCGCTGTTAACCGAGGAAGGACAGGTTTTTCTTGAGTACGCGTTGGAAACCGTTAAACGGTGGGAAATCCTGCAGCGAGATCTCGAAGGTAAGTCTGCTGTTCTGCGGGGACAGTTGACGTTGTTTTCATCCGTCACTGCGAGTCAGAGTATTCTTCCAACTGTGCTCTCAGATTTTCGAAAGCAGTACCCCGAAATTCATATCCAGTTGGAAACCGGATATGCGGTAAACGCCCTTTCAAAGTTAGCTGAGGGGATTGATGTTGTCGTGGCGGCGCTGCCGGTCGACGGTAGTGAGGATGACGAGCAACTCGAGAAACGCATCATTACTTCGATCCCATTGCAAACGGTTGCACCAGCCAATCATCGATTGGGTGAGTTACTGGATATCGAACCTATTGACTGGTCATCAGTCCCTTTAGTGCTGCCTTCAACGGGGCAAGTTCGAAAGAACATCAATGTATGGCTGCGCAACCAGTCTATTTCCCCTAACGTGTATGCTGAAGTGCCGGGGAATGAAGCAATACTATCATTGGTCGCTCTGGGATGTGGTGTGGGCTTTGTCCCAGAACTGGTGGTTAAGGATAGTCCGCTGGCTGACCAGGTAGAGGTGGTAGAAGACGGACCAGACCTGGAAAACTTCCATGTGGGGTTTTGTACCAGGAAAAAAAGCCTGGAGGTCTCTCCGATCATTCGGGCTTTCTGGGAATCTATACCCGTAACTTCTGTTAGCAGCTAACCGTAGTTGTTAAAAAAACAGTAACTTAGGTGTCGTCAGGCTGGATCTTCCTACTTGTGTGTTATCTTGCGGTTTTGGTGTTAACCCGTTTTTTTCATGAACCTTGGTTAACGTTAGTCAAAAAACACATCAATCAATGAATCAGTCGATCAGTCAATCAATGAATGAATGAATCAATCAATCGATAGATTGGCAGTATTAAACTTATGCGCCGTCGGCCGGGTATGGTGACGCAATTGGCGCCCTTGGTAAAAGATATTATGAAAATTAGTGAAATCACACCCAATGTATCGGTGAGTACAGGCAACCCAAGGGGTGGTATTGACCTTTGTTTTGACCTGACCGCCCAGGAAACAATCCAGCTTACCGAAGTATGGACTATCGCTGGTTGGCAAATCCGGTTTGTATTTCTACCGCCTCACCAGACATTGGAGCTGGAAGGTAAAAACCACTACCTTAAAGTTATCGTTGGGGAATTGGCTAACCTCGAGCGTGCCTGTTTTGCGGAAAATTTTGCGGTTCGAACGACCCGACTCGAAAAGCAGCGAGTGTCGTCAGGGTCACATGGGCTGCTTTGTGCGTTGTTGACCGAAACCCCTGGGTTACTGCCTAACATCCATGATATGTCTGACTGTGTTTTCGCTGGCCCCATGGCGCAGCTTCTGGAGTGGAAGAGTTTTAAAGAAAGGTTCGGTGCTTCAACTGACTATTTTGATCAGCTTGATAACCACATGGCGAATGGATTTCATTTGTTGGATTCAGAAGAATCGGAAATAACTTACGTAAACTTTTGGACCTGCGGGAAGAATGGGGACGTCTCTACCCATAACCATTCTCAGGCGCCATCTCTTGCAGGACCAGCTTTTGCAGAGATTCACCTGGTTCTTAACAATGGTAGCGGGGCTGCAGGCATGTATAAAACTAACGGCCCGGATTCTGATGCGAGAGAAGTCTACGTTATGAAGCGAGGCGATGAGCACGGACCGTTTTTTGAGCACCGGGGTGGCAAGCCTGTACTGTTGGGCAACGGTGCGGTCAAATATCCCTGGCACGGGTGGCAAAGTGGTAACGACGGTAAGGAGATTCAGTCATATGATCTTGTTGCGGCATTTGAAATTAGCCCTGACTATGTATTGATACCAACGAGTGAAGTGATCTGACTGCGATAAGAGGCTGTGACGGCTTCCTTCTTTGCATCCAACCAGTACTAACAGGGAATAGGCATTAGTTCATGGCGGTTACAGTCAATCTTGTTCTTTACCCCCAGATCCAGAATGGAGCAGAGTTCGCGGCGGTCAAGAAAAAACTCCAGACAACCCTCAGTGTTGATGCCGAAACTGTAGATTCGTGGTACTCCACAGTGAATCCAACCGCGATCCTGTCGGATGTAGAGGAGTCAATTGCGGCAAAATACCTCAGCGCTATTAAGGAATGCGGCGCCGAATGTAACCTCCAGCCCAGTGACAGAGATAAAGCCAGCTGGGCTCTTGAGCAAAAGAGTAATTCGGTTTCTACGGATCTGTTCGTTTGCCCCTTCTGTGAGTACGAAGAACAGGTTGCCAAAGGCAGCAAGCTGGAAAAATGCCCGGAGTGTGATCTGGTCATCGTTGAATGGGAAAATAAGATCCGGAAAGAGGCGGAGGATGAGAAAATTCGTCGCCGTTTGATGCGCGACCAGCGATTAAAAGGTGACAAACAAGACGATCCGGAAACAAATCGTAGGGAGCTTGAGCGGTTAAGAGAACTCCAACGAGAGATCGTAAAGGAGCTTGGGATTAAGCCACCCAGCGCCCTCTGGGTTTTCTTTGAAAAACATACGATCTCGCTAAGCTTTGCGATCTGCCTATTGGTCATAGCACTAACGGGTGTCGGGTTCCGTTACCTGGATCTTTACCTCGAGCATCTCGCGCATGAAGCCGCTGTAATAGCAGCACCCAGCGAACAGGTTCTGGATGTCGCACAATTAGTTGCGGTTGCAGTGGAAATGCGGCAGCAGGGTAATCGGGAGATCCTCACAGAAATTGTAGAAGCAACGCGGTTAATGCGGGGGCCGGAGGGTGGAGCGCGGCAGGAAATTATGCATGCCGCACAGCAAATGATGAAAGGCGTTAACCCTGAAATATTTCTGGATGTTGCCAGCAAAATGGCGCCGTCCACTGCAAGGGCTAAACTTGCGCCCGGCGAGGCTGAACCTGCAATCGTTAATCTGGATACTGTTGGTGGCATATCGGGGTTGCAGGGCGTGTCGATTTTTTCCTCTGAAGAACTGCAGGAAATAGCGCCTTCGCTGGTCGAGCACGGGCCTGACAAAATTCTTGCGGTACTGAAGAAGAAACAGTTCTTCAAAGACCAACTGAATCTCACCGGATCAGAGATCGTTGCCCAGGGGATCGTTGAAATGGACGGGTCCGCCATCGTCAATCTGCTGAGCAGCGTTAAACAAGACCCGGAATGGGACCAGTACCTTTTGTCGCAGGTTAACCAATATATTTTCAACGCTAACCTTGATGCTGCTGACTTGCTTGCCGATCGAATCAGAAACCCCGTCGTCAGGATCAATGCTTTCGCCAGAATGATGGAAGAACACCTGCTGCGAGAGGACCGTTTGGCCGTCAAGGTGCTTAGGGCGAGGGTGGAAATAGATCTGGTTAAGATCGAAAACCCTGATGCAAGGGCGGAGGTGATACTTGGTCTTGGCCAAAGATTGGCTGCAGTAGGTAGTCCTGTTGAGCCGGCGGGTTCAATAAGCAGTGTCCAGCGAATGGCGAATGACAGCAGGAAACCGCTAGAAAAGTCTGCTCTTATTTCTTGGCTGGCAGTCGCTCACATGAACGCAGGGAATAAAGAGCAGGCCAGGCGTCTGCTGCGGAATGCGCAAAAAGTAGCAGGCCAGGTTTCGTTACTTAATGATCGAATATCTGCCTTCACCAAATTGGCGCGGCGTTACTATGACGTCCGCAACAATACCCTTGCTAGTGAGATTTTGTCAGAAGCCTCAATGCTGGCAGCGACGAAATTGGAGCATCAGTCGCGATCGGTTGCCTTCGGCAAGATAGCACTTGCTCAGGCGTACATGGGGGACTTTGTCGGTGCCAGGGAGTCCATTGACAATGCTGCCGAAGGAGAGGGTAAGCAACAACTGTCGGTGAAGGTAGCGGAAATGTTGGTGGAAGAGGAACGCTTTTATGAAGCCCTCGTCTGGATAGAGGCCCTGGAAGATGAAGTAGAATATTCCAGGCTCGAGCTGCGACTATCGAGTGCATTGTTTTATGCGGGTCGAACCCGGGAAGCGCTCAGTCGGATTGAACAATCTGTGCCCCGCATGCAGCGAATCTATGAGCCGTCGGAAAGGGGGTTGCTCACCAGCCAATATGCGCGACTACTGGCCAGGCTCGGAAAAGGGGATCACTCGGAGCAGCTTTTTAGAGAAGCTGAAGCCGTCAGCAGGGGGCTCACTCGTCGAAAATCACAGATAAACCTTGGCCTCGTGGCGATTAATCGCGCGAAGGTCTTCCAACTAGAGAGAGCCAGGGAGATTGTGGTCAATGAACTTACCGAAAGTATGATCGGAGATCCTATCGACACCGAAATTCTAGTGACAGAGCGGGTTATCAAGAACCTTTTGCCGGAGGGGACAGCCGCCAGATAAAAGGTTGGCAAATCTATTAGTAAATAGAATCAGCGAGATTATGAAATGCCACATTAGCGTCATAAATCGAATATATAGATTGCGAGCTTTTAAGACATAATTTCCAGATGGACATGTCCTCTTGCCAGGGTTACGAGCCTTCGTACGCTATCAACTGGTTGGCCATGGAAAAAAATCACCAGCTTGGTCAATCGGATTTCCTTGTTAATGACGTTTGGTTGAATACCCGTTTTACCGATGGTGTTTGAACCGCCAGGGCCTGGAAGGATAACGGCCTTGCCAACGTTTGATGCTTTCCTGAAGACGCGGTAATAAGGTCAGGCCACTTTTGCGTCCGGGCCATTGATCACATCGCAGTTTTTGAATTCGTCAGTAAAGTAGTCGATGAAGCATCGTAGTTTCGATGGGACGTGCCTACCAGGAGAATAAA
>JABGVY010000346.1 GCA_018645845.1 Gammaproteobacteria bacterium
ACCGGAAAGGCATTCCCTGAGTAGTGCGACATACTCACGCATCATGCCGATGGGTTTGTCGGTCGCTCGCTCGCCATGTTGCATAAGAATCCCCGGGGCTGAGACACCAATGCCCAGTAAAACATCGGCGTCCGGGTTGAGAGCCTGCAATGTTGCGGCGGTCATGGCCGTCAGGGTCGGTGTTCGTAGCTGGATGGGAATGATTCCGGTGGCCAGGTCCAGTTTTGGCGCTGCGTGGCTGACCGCGCCCAGTAAAGACATCGCATCAGTGCCGTTTGCTTCGACTGTCCAGAATGATTTGTAGCCTAACGTCTGCGCATTGATCGCTATTTCCGTGACTGCTTTTGGTCCCAGTACACCGAGACTGCCAAAGGTTACGCCTAAAGGAGTTGCTGTCATGAACCTATTCCTGTTTATTATTGTTGCTGTGATTGTTGTGCTTGTTGAATCTTCTGCCGGAGCAAAACGATGCGGCTGGCCGGGACAGTGAGCTGTTCAATCAGGTATTCCTTCAGCTCGTCCGGATAGTCTTGCTTATCGAGGGCTTCGCGCATGCAATCCAGCCATGCCTGTTTCTCGGACTCACCCACGGGCAAGTGTGAATGGGCGGGCGGGATTGCGATCCCGCCGTATTTCTCGCTGTACCTTTTTGGGCCGCCCATCCAGCCACAAAGAAACCGCGCCAGTTTATCAATGCTAACGGTGAGATCGTCCGGGTGCATGTGACGTATCACAGCGGCATAGCCTCTGCTCGACATTACGTCATAGAAGTCTTCAACCAGTTGCTGAATGCCATCTATGCCTCCTGCGGCCTGGAAGGTTTGATCTTCCTTGCCATATTCCGATTGGGTCATTTTGCTATCCTTCGCGTATCAGCCACTCATTAGTTCGGCCATAGTTCGGGCGGGTTTCGTGCCGTCCCATTCCTCTGCGGCTTTGGTAATCATTCCGAACAGGCCAACAATGCCATCGTTTCTCTCTATCAGTTCCAGCATGTTGCCGCTGTCCGCAGAGGTGTCGAAGTAGCAGATGTTGGTATTGGCCCCCATGTCCATGACGTTCTCATACCGTTCGGTAAGTAGTGCTTTATCCGCGAAGTAGTCTTCGGACCAGATTCCAATGTGGTGGAAGCCAACCTGACTGCTTGGCACCAGGTCGTGATAGACATTGGGCTCTGTTGAGTTGACTTGAATCAGCTCAATCTGTCCTTCCGTGCTCTGCCCCCAGGCGACGCGCATCTGCAGGTTTCCGTCTCCGCCCCGATACTGGAAACCTTCCATCGCGTTGCTGTCTACCTCATTGATGAAGAAAGGGCCAACGCCGACAACGTTAGCCCAGTATTCAATGGCTTTATCCAGATCAGGGACATGCCAGGCGTATTGGAATGGGTGGCCGGGTGCGCTGAGTTTTGTCATCGGGAGTGTCCTGTAGTTTAAGAAGAAAGTTTAACAAGAAAGTTTATGAGGCAAAGTAGATACAAAAAAATTAATAGAAAATCACATCGGCGTGAATTCTATGTGAAGTTCTTTCAGTATTCTCAAGCTGTAGTTGGGCAGGTGTCGTAAGTTGTTTTTTTCGGGCACAACCCGAAACGAATCTATCCGATCAATGAATGCCCTGAACCCCCAGTAGAGTTCCCTGCGAGCAAGTGGGGCTCCAAGACAATAATGAGTGCCCGTGCTGAAGCCAAGATGTGAGGCGGCATTTTTTCGTTCTAACTCTACGTCGTGCGGACAATTGAAGTGTCGTGGGTCCCGGTTGCCGGCACCATACCTAATATCGATGACTGACCCTTTGGGTATGCTGACGCCGTCGATTTCAACGTCACTTTTTGCCAGGCGAGTTAAACCCTGTACTGGGCTTTCCAGTCTTACGACCTCTTCAACGAAGGTATTCAGATATTTATCCGGATTTTTTTTTAGTTTCTGCCAGACAGTAGGATTCTTATCCAGCAACATGATACCCGCAGACATGGCGTTGGTTGTTGTTTCGGAGCCGCCGACAAACGTGTCCTGCATCATCTCAGCATGCAGTTCACTGTCTGATAAGGTGCGGCCCCAGCCAGGAACTTCATTGTTTACAAGGTCAGACAGAAGCGTGTTATCCGGTTGTTCG
>JABGVY010000565.1 GCA_018645845.1 Gammaproteobacteria bacterium
ACCACTCGCTGGCCTTGTTCACTCACGGCGAACATAAAGGGATTAAAGTCATCGGCGCTGATACCCAATTGGCCAGAGGCTTCGACCCAACCCGGTGACGTTCGGAGTTGATCCAGAGGCGGCAGTATGCCGGAGGAAATCAAAACACGACCGGTATTGGCCTCGTTGATGGTGCAGCCTCCGGCAATGAGGTCTCCAAGCTCTGCAGCCAGGCGACCGCAATAGCGGGCAAATAGCGCAGGCGTATCGTCGCTCTCCCAACCACCGGCTTTGATTAACCACTGGGGTGAGGAGAAGTGGTGAAAGGTGACGAACGGTTTAATTCCATGGTTATGGCATGCCATCAACATGCGTCGGTAGTGATCAATAGCAGCGGCAGAAAAATGCCCTTCCTCAGGCTCAACTCTGGCCCACTCGATTGAGAACCGATAGGAATTGAAACCCAGGTCTGCTAACTGCTTAATATCCTCGGGGTAGCGATGATAATGATCACAGGCATCCAATGATGGTTCCTTAAACATGCTGTGCTCTACATGCTCAAGCAACCAGATGTCGTTGTTGGTATTGTTACCCTCTACCTGATGAGCGGCAGTGGCCGAACCCCATATGAAACCTTTCGGAAAATCCATAGTGCGCTACTCTTTAAAACCGATTTTATTATCTAGCAACAGTTTGCTTGTTGATACCAATGCTGGAATCATTTTGACTTCAATTAGACTTTCACGAACAGGAATAAGATGAGCCTGCAACGACACGAGAAAAACAGCAACTTTGTTTGGCATGACATCGAGGGCCCTTTCCGCATCATTACTGGGTCACAAGCTGATAGGTGGAACCAGGATGGCGGTTTTCTACTGGAGCAGGTCATCCCACAATCTACGTTGGATGAGTTGATTACAGATATTGATCCGATGGAAGTTAAGACCAACGAATTTTTGCGGACGGTAAAAGATAAGCGACAATTTATTGCGCGGGCCGATGAAATTACGTTCGCCCTGCACGTGGTGAAGCGCTCTAAGGTTGCCCGTCAATTTGCTAAATCCGAGCTGTTCGCAGACCTATGCTTTGACTTACTGGGCCCGAACTGTCGGCTCTATTGGGATCAGGCAGTCTATAAAAAGCCTCATTGCCTGGAAGAGTTTCCATGGCATCAGGACAATGGTTATAACTTTGTGTTACCGCAGGACTACCTGACTTGTTGGGTCCCCCTGGTTGATACAACCATTGAAAATGGCTGCGCGTGGATTATGCCCGGTGTACATCGGCAAGGCACGCTCAGCCATTGGCATACTGACCTTGGCTACGAATGTCTGACAGATTCATCCGGTGCCCTGCCGATTGAAGCAAAGGCTGGTGACGTTGTGGTGTTTTCGTCCCTGACACCGCATCGAACCGGTCCGAACCTTACCGAAGGCGAACGTAAATCCTACATTTTGCAATACGCCCACGACCCATCTGTGTTATTGGCGAAAGAGGGCGAGGACTCAACGCCACAGGACGACCCTGACCGACAGTTCGCCGTTGTTCAGGAAGGTAAGCACGTTTGATCTACTCCAGTCTTTCGCCTATCCAATTCAATGATCCGCTACCGGATTCAGTAGACGTTGTCATTATCGGCGCTGGCGTTATCGGTATCTCTACCGCCTGGTTTTTGTCTAAGCGAGGCATCTCAGTGCTTGTCTGCGACAAGGGGCGAGTGGCTGGAGAACAGTCGAGTCGCAACTGGGGATGGATTCGGCAGCAAGGGCGCGATCCTGCGGAACTACCGATCATGATGGATAGTATCAACACCTGGCAGAGCTTATCGAAAGAATGTGACGATGACATTGGCTTCACACGAAAAGGCGTCCTTTACGTGGCTGAAAACGACCGGGAAATGGCCGAGCACGAGCAATGGATGGATATCGCCAACCAGCACCAGCTGGATACGCAGTTGTTGAGTGGCGCAGAGGTTGATGAACTGATTCAAGACAAACCAGGGCAGTGGAAGGGCGGTATGTTCACCCCGAGCGATGCCCGGGCGGAACCCTTCAAGGCTGTGCCCGCTCTTGCTCGTGGCCTACGCAAGCAGGGTGGCCTGATCCGTGAAAATTGCGCTGTGCGTTCAATAGATATGCAGGGCGGTCAAGTCACTGGGGTGATCACGGAACAGGGAAGCGTTAAAGCACAGTCTGTGGTTTGCGCTGGTGGCGTCTGGTCTACTGTGTTTCTTGCAAACCTTGGTATTAATCTGCCTCAGGTTGCTGTGCGAGCGACCGTAGCAAAAACAGCGCCTGCACCTGATATCTATCAAGGTAATGTTGCGGCGTCAGATATAGCCATCAGGCGTCGGCAGGACGGAGGTTATACTGTCGCCGCGAGCCCGCAGAACGAACACTTTATTGGCGCGGATAGTTTTCGCCACTTTTTTAAGTTTTTGCCCGCCTTTTATCAAAGCGCCCGCTTTATCAAGCTCCGTTTCGGCGGCGATATTATTGATAGGATGCTGCCTACCCGACATTGGCGCGATGATGAAACCACACTTTTTGAACAGCATCGTGTACTTAATCCTGCCCCTTCTCAGAAGGCGCTGAATTCCATGCGACAAGGGTTGAAAATGCGCTTACCTTCGCTCGGGGAAATACCTTTTGAAGAAGTCTGGGCGGGCATGATTGACGTGACTCCGGACGTAGTGCCGGTGATGGATCAGATTGAGTCCCACCCCGGGTTGCTGCTTGCAACAGGTTTTAGCGGCCATGGTTTTGGCATTGGCCCAGGTGCCGGCAAGGTGATGGCCGATATGGTGATGGGCAATCCAGCGGTCCATGATCTAACTAGATTCCGTATGTCTCGTTTCTCAGACGGTAGCGCGATGGTGCCGGGCCCCGGGCTTTAAACCGCAACGGTGGGTTAACCACTGGCATCGTGACTAGATTTTCATTAGTTGTTACTCTCTGATCATTAATGTGATCCGGGAGATTAAGCATGTCACAGGGCATCGTCTGTGCACCGCAACCTGAGGCGGTTGAGGCTGGCGTTCTGGCCTTAGAGCAAGGCGGCAACGCCGTTGATGCTGCGATTGCCTGCGCCCTGGTCCAAACCGCCATTGACCCTCAGATGTGTGGCATCGCGGGCTTCGGTTCTATGCAGCTTTATCTTCCTGATCAAGGTCAACACCACTTCATCGACTTCCACGGCAGAGCGCCTGCAGCAACCCAGGAAGATATGTGGGAAGACATCGTCATTTCGGAAACAGAAGATGGTTTCGGTTTTGTTCTGGAAGGTGGCGTTAATGACCTGGGATATCAGTCC
>JABGVY010000200.1 GCA_018645845.1 Gammaproteobacteria bacterium
AGGCCTTACTGCTGTATCGGGTAACATGCCATATTATGATTCAAGCAACTGATCCTGGAGACGTATGGACGAGCTACTGACACTATCGGTCCGAGACCTTGCGAACGCAATCCGCAGTAAGCAGACGACAAGCAAACACCTGACTAAACTGTTCCTGGACCGAATCGAGGCTGTGAATCCGGGCCTGAATGCCGTCATCCGGCTTGAGCCTGAAATCGCGATGAAGTATGCAGAGCGCGCGGATATGGCCCTGCAGGGCGGCGAGACGCCTGGAAAACTCTTTGGTGTCCCCATGACGATCAAGGACTCCCTGGACACCTTCGACATGATAACCACCTGGGGAACCGAAGGCCGCCGGGAATTTCGGCCGGGCAAAGATGCCACCTGTGTCGAACGCCTGCGCAATGAAGGCGCGATTTTGATGGGCAAAACAAACACCCCCGAATTTACCCTTTCCTTCAAGACCGATAACCTGATCTTTGGACAAACAAACAATCCATTCGACACCTCTAAAACACCAGGCGGGAGCAGCGGTGGTGCGGCCGCTATTATTAGTGCCGGAGGTTCGCCTTTCGATGTAGGAACCGATACCGGTGGCAGTATCCGACTACCAAGTCATTTTTGCGGGATCAACGGAATCAAGCCTACCACCGGCCGCGTACCCTGTACCGGCAACGCTCTGCCAACCAGTGGTGTCATCGCGCCCCTCACCCAACCAGGTCCAATGGCAAAATCCGTCGACGACCTGATTTATCTACTGGAGGTCATGGCCGGACCGGATAATATCGACCCTCACGCTATCCCCTGCCCGCTACTGGACCCCTATGCGGTAAACGTTGCTGAACTGAAAATTGGCTACCACACCGACAACGGCATAAAAACGCCGGACGATTCTATTATATCGACCATCCGATCAGTTGCTGATCTGCTCAGTGCTCACAAAATGGCGGCATCGGAGGTGCGACCAAGCGGTATAGAGATGGCTGGTCTTATATTTAGTCATCTAATGGCTGCTGACAACGGCGATATGATCAACATGCTGCTCGAAGACAGCCAGACGGTTTCCCCTTCACCCGTCATCGCCGGCCTACTTGAGGGTTACGGTGATCCAATAAGCGGCGCCGAATACTCCCAGGCGATCAACCTCTGGCACAATTTTCAAAGCTCCATGCTTAGCTATTTCGATCAGTTCGATATCCTGATCTCTCCCGTTAACGCCCATACCGCCATTGCCCACGATCAGCCGGAAGACTTTTCCGCCTATTCATATACAACAGCCTATAACCTGACAGGATGGCCATCAGTAGTCATCCGGGCAGGTACGGATGCCGCTGGATTACCGATTGGCGTACAAATTCTGGCACGCCCTTTTCGGGAAGATCAATGCCTTGCGGTAGCATCCTGGCTGGAAGCCCGGCTGGGGCCATTTCCTCGTCAATGAATCGGTAGTCAACACCAATGCGCAACATAGCGGAATAAATGTATAATCTACCGTTCGCTTAAGGCACCGAGCTCAAGTTATCCCGGCTTCAAGCTGACACTTGGCGCTCGAGCTCGGCTGAGCCGTAGAACAGTTTTGTCGCAGCACCAGCACTAAAACCTACAGGATTAAAGATGAATATAAGACAAACTATTGCGCGCACCCTGAGCGCCATCATTCTCACGTCGGCGTCAGTTCACGCCGAAACACTGGAAGAAATTTACAATCTGGCGGTGATGAACGACCCACAATTGGGCGCGGCCCAGGCCGTGTTCCTGTCCCAGAACGAGGTGGTTGCCCAAACGCGAGCAAGGATTCTCCCAAACGTTTCCCTGGTCGGCCAGACATCTGACAACATGCGCCGCATCCCTACAAACCCCTCCCCACCGGCCAGCAATTACAATGACCACAACTGGGCTGCCGTGTTGAACCAGCCTATTTTTCGTTTGGATAGCTGGTACAGATTCCAACAGTCAAAAAGCATTCAGGCTGAAGCCGTTGCTAATTTTTCTGCCGAACAACAGGCTCTCTTAGTTCGGGTTTCACAAAGTTACTTCTCCATACTTGATGC
>JABGVY010000329.1 GCA_018645845.1 Gammaproteobacteria bacterium
AGTTTTCTTCTAGCCACGAACGAGTTTCTTCTCTGAAGATATTTAGGTCAGACATGTTTTACTCCAATTTTCAGGCGCGTAGACTGCCACAGGGTGCTGCCAAGTTAAATGTGTTTCAGTGAATATTTGCGATTGGCTAAACCAACGCTGTACAAACTCTCTACAAACTCTCTACAAACACTGCATAAACTCTCTACAAGCGATGCTGTTTCCGGCAGATGCCATGTAATAGGTCGGCTGGTGTCATCCTTGCTTTTCCCTTGGCACGCTGGATGTCTGGAACAGCGAAAATCGACGACTGGAGCCACCTATCGGGCAGTCACTTAGCTGGCTGGGTAAATTCCCAGCGCGACCTTACCGATGTAATCCCTGGCTTCAGTAGGTGAGTAGGGCTGCATAAAGGGGCCGGCTCGCACGTCACGATAGAGTCGTGACAGAGGGTTCTTGTCCATGAACCCGCTACCGCCGACGACGTCCATCGCGCGATTGACGATCTCTATTGCGTTGCGATTAACGACCCATTTCATACTTTGGTGGTCTTTCAGTAATTCGTGAGCGCGCTCGATGGGGATTTTCTTTTGCTGAAACTCTTCAAGGAAATTATCTGTAATCTCACCCATACGGCCGACGATAGATTGCGTCGACGCGAGTGTGATTTCTATTTCAGCAATCATGTGTTGTATGCCCGGTAGATCAGCCTGACGGGGCTTGCCTTCTTTCTTGGTGGCGAGAGCAGCGTCAATTGCGAGCTCATAAGCGTGTTCAGCGATACCCAAAAAGACACCGAGTAGCGGCAGGTTGGCCAGATTGCGATTCATTAGCATCCCCGTGTTCCATTGTCCCCATGGCCCTACAGGGTTTACCGCAGTCTTGGGAACAAGGACGTTGTTGAACCGAATAGACTGGCTGCCCGAACCTTTCATTCCCATAGCGTTCCAGTCGTTCTGCGGTTCAATACCTTTGGTTGTCATTGGCATCATGACCGAGCTAATTGAGTCAGGCTTTTCATCACCTCCTTTGACTCGAAGGTTCATCGCGATATGGGATGCGATTGGCGAACCTGTAACAAACAGCTTTAATCCGTCAATTCGCCAGCCATCGTTCACGGGGGTGGCTAGTGTCAGGGGATGTAGATTGTCGGTGCCAGGTTCTGTTGCTGTTGCGCATATTGTCATGTTACCCGTCACGATGTGTTCGAGTTGTGCCTCGATAGCCCTAGCCAGCAAATCGTTCCCTGATGATTGGGCGCTTGCTCTGCCGGAAGAGAGGCCTCGAGATACGGCCAGATGCATGTTTGTTGCTAGCGCAACTGAACCGTCACCTCTGCCGAGCCTGGACATGCCTACTATCCAATCATGAATCGACGTTAGGCCCATACCGCCGCAATCTTCTGGCACGAAGGCTCCGTTGATCCCTGCAGTCTTAATATCATCAAAGCTGGCCTCGGCGACGGTACTCGACTGGTCGGCGGCCTGTGCCCGATCTCTGAGGCTTTTAGTCAGACTTTCTGCCGCATTGACAAAATTTTTCCCCGCCGGGGTCTTGGGTGTTAATTGGTAACTCATATCAGGACTGCTCCACAAATGGGCTGTGTTAGGCCGTAATCGGATTCTGAAGGAGCCAAGGCTCCAGAAAAATATTGGGCCCTTTCAATATCTCACACTCGGCCCTGGCACCTTGTGAGGCCAGTGTGTCGGTCCACCTATGCACACTCACTGAATTTGCCTGCCTGAGATATTCGAAACCTATCCCAGGGTTAAAAAAAGTGAGTCCCCGTCAATCTGATCCCACGTTGGAGGAGCGCCGCAGAGTAAAAAGTGAATTTAAGAGTTTTAGCGTCTATTGGAAGTTAACGCGGCAATACCTTTTTTCTGCTGATCATCGTTTGTGCTGATCATCTCGACGTTGATTAAGTTGCCATGGATAAGCATGGGGCAAATTAGTCAAAATCTCAATTCGATGTGGTATCGCCCTTAGAGCCTCGATAAACTCTACGCCATCTATTGTTTAGAGGGGCTATGGACCCGCGAAATGAGCGTCGATAATCGAAATCTTATAATCTGGCTTTCCTGTGTCTGTGTCGTGATCTATCTCATGATTGTGGTTGGTGGTGTTACGCGACTGACCCAGAGTGGTCTTTCGATGGTCGATTGGAAACCCATTATGGGAGTCATTCCTCCTATTACGCTAACTGAATGGGAGCAGGCGTTTGAGGCCTATAAGCAGTACCCTGAGTTTCAGAAGATTAATCGAGGTATGGACCTCGAGCAGTTCAAAGGCATTTTTTACTGGGAATTCGGGCACAGGGTATTAGGGCGGGTTATTGGGCTTGTCTACTTTGTCCCTTTTGTGATTTTTCTGGCGCTCGGAAGGATCGAAAAAAAGTGGCGGCCTCAGCTTTGGGTCGCATTTGTGCTCGGTGGGCTGCAAGGGCTCATGGGCTGGTACATGGTGAAAAGTGGCCTGGTGGATGTTCCTCACGTCAGCCATTTTCGATTGGCGGCTCACCTTTTGCTGGCG
>JABGVY010000426.1 GCA_018645845.1 Gammaproteobacteria bacterium
AAGGACCAAATCGTCGTCCATCCGGATACCACAGTCCCAGTCTATTCGCATGCCGTCTCTAATTTCAGTGCTTGTCACTATGATTCCTCTTTATCGTTCTGTTGAGATCCAGCGTGTTCCATTAGGAAGCTGATGATTTCGACAGCATCTTTTGCGCCAAAGCCGCCAGCTGCGGCGGCATCGTAGGATGTTAATGTGCCAGTCGTAATCGGCATGGGTACGCCGTGGTCCTGACCGGACTTCAGCATAGAGCTCAGGTCTTTCTGCATACCCGCAACATCAAATGCAACTGATTCCGACTGACCCAGTATTTGTGGCGTTTTCAGTGGTAAGACTGCCAGTGCAGCTGAAGAGTCTTGTATTGCATTGAGCATTAACTCCAGATTAAGGCCACCTTTGGCGCCCATGCTAAGCGCTTCGGCAAGTGACCCCCAATAGATAGCCAGAGGCAGGTTGACGACCAGCTTGAGTAAAGCACCCTGGCCAACGGGACCGGCATGAATAATGCGTCTACTAAGAATCTCCAAAACTGGTCTGGCGCGGGTTAGGTCGCCTGCTTTGGCGCCACATAAAACCAGTAACTGGCCTTTCTCCGCTGGTGTTACCGTTCCGGAAACTGGCGCGTCAATAAAACTAGCACCTTTGTTTTGTGCGTTATCGGCTAACAATGAAACAGTAGAAGGGCGCAAGGTGCTCATATCGATAAAGAGCTTTTCTTTGATATCGCCACTCAGAAGTCCATGGGTGCCCTGGTAGATTGTCTCGGTAACGGCATCGTTGGTGAGCATGGTAATGATGATGTCGACTGAATTTGCCAGTTCTGCGGGTGATGCCGCAAGATTGGCACCATTCTGGACGAGACTTTCAGTTTTGTCAGAAGACCGGTTCCAGACGGTGAGACGACAACCAGACTCCAGAAGTCTGGTTGCCATGGCGGTTCCCATTTTGCCTAACCCAAGAAAGCCAATTGATTCCACGATAAGCTCCCCGGTTAACGATCAGTCAGGAACATAGCTGATCAGATCGAGCAGGGTGTTCGCGCCTGGTACAACAAAGGGTCCGTCCAGGCCTATCGTTGTTGAGGCGGGCTTGTCGCCTGGGAAGTAGCTTGCCCAGCTTTGAATCGACTCTGCGAACCATTGAAGATCGCTGTGGAAGCAGGCTCGGCGAACAATGTTTTCGACCGATGTACCCGCGGCAGACGAAATAGCATCGATGTTTTGCATCATATAACGCATCTGGTTCTGGCCGGGCGATCCATACCATGGAGCGTTCTCAGGCCGGCGCATCCCCTCAGCGAGATTTCCCGTTGAATCGAATGCCATTTGGGTGCTGAAAAACAGGAAGTTACCGGCTTTTACTGCTTGAGGTTCGTGTCCTGGCTGCTCCGGGGCATCGGATGTCTCGATTGTTTTTTTGGAAATGCTGGCATCACCGGCGAGCAGTGTGAGTGATATTTCAACTCTAGCGCCTTTTGCGCCCATGCCCATGTAGGGAATGACGACCCTGGCAGGCGGGTTCTCCGGAAATGTTTGCCGCCAAACGCGATCCATCGCCGCGAAATCTTGAGGATGACCGATATAGACATCCGCTTTGACGGTTTGATCCAGTGAGGTGCCGGCTATTTCTGCAAGTCTTGCAAGTTTCTCCAGGGTATAGCGGGTTTGTTCTTCGACAGTGGACGTATACCAATGATCCGGGTGTGACCATGTGTGTTTTGCCAGTTCGGATGGTCCATCAACCAGAGACCCGCTTAAATGTCCATTGATCCAATCAACAGGGCCTTCGCTAGCAAGAAAAACCCAGTCGCCACGACGCAAAGCCGGGTGATGTTGCCCAGGCCCGGTAGGCTCGCCGAAGGTGATCGACTCCTCATCGTCGGCAAAGCAGATCATGTCCACTTCGAGGTTCGTGTCACGCCACATCAGTTCGCGAACACCGAGACTCGAGGAAGGTGGGCAAGCGTCAATGAAGTTCTTTCTGACTTCCAGATACGGCGCGATGGACAACTCAGGCCAGTTATTAGCCTGTTCGAACTCCTGATGCGTCGGTCTATCGGAAACAAACCACTGCCAGATTCGAACCATATCTTTGTTGATGTCGCACCCGGTGGCCGCAATGGTATCCCGCAGGTTTCCCAATACGAAATCAGACTCACCCGCCAGTTGTTCGTTAAGAAATGGGTTGACGGAGGCGACAGAGGCGTCGAGGCCTGTTTTAAAGTCGCTGGCTAGTTGTCCTGCGATAAAGACCCAGCCTCCGGCTTCTATAGCTGGACTATAAGGCATTAGAGGTTTGGGAACGCCAGCTTCAAGTCCTGGCCAGATCGCTTTCGGTGCAGTGCTGTTGTTATTTTTTTGATTCATTGTGACTATTCTTTTTTATTGGTCAATATAAGGTCATCGTTCAAAAACTAATCTGGAGCCTGCTCTATTGTCTGGGCGAGAACAGAGTAGATGGCAGCGGTATCCTGAGCACCCAATTGGTTTTTGATGGCTGCTTCATAAAAAGGCGAGGTTGCTGTAAATAGCGGCGCCACTGCGCCAGATGTCGCCACGAATTCTGAAATCAATGCCATGTCTTTTTGCCACAGATCAAGACGCATCGTCGGTGGTTCAAACTTCTGACTTGCCATGAGTGGGGCTCTTAGTTCGAAAATCCTTGATGAACCAGCGCCCATAGGGATGGCATCGCAAATGTCCTGAGGATCCAGGCCGCAACGTTCACCGAGCAGCATGGCTTCTGCGCTGGCCACGTTGTGTATGGCGACGAGAAGGTTTGCGACGAATTTCATTTTTGTACCATTCCCGCATTCACCCAGATAACAGACGCTGGAGGTAAAGTCTCGAAATAGAGGAAGACAATATTGGTAGGCTTCTTCACAACCACTGCTATAGATAGAAAGGTCGCCGGTTGTTGCTTGTGCGCCGGTACCACTAATCGGAGAGTCTAGAAAAGAAATCCCTGCGCCTAGTAACCGATCACGACTAGACAACTTACCTTCCAGTTCTAGCGTACTGAGATCAGCCAGAACTTTTAGGTGATGAGTCTTCGTATCGAGAATGACATCAATAGAGTCATTAAGAGCCTGTTGGTTGGGTAGGCTTGATAGAATGATCTCAGCATTGCAAACCACGTCTTTGGGGTGAGATTTTATGCTGACACCCATGTCTGCCGCTATCTTCTGTTGAATCGGATCGGGATCGAAACCAGCAACCTGCCATCCCAATGTCGTCAATTGGTTTGCAATGGCCGAACCCATGATTCCCAGGCCCATTATTCCGATGGGTGTTGCGTTATTGGCTGGTTTTTTTAGTTCGTTCATACAAATCATGGATCGGCACTGATAGATTTGGTCCCTTCGAGCATGGCGTTGACGGCACGCTCTACAACCACCGAGAAATTTTTGCTCACGCGTCCGTGGTAGATATGCTTGCGAATCGCAAAATAAAACAAGCCGCCATGCAATACCCATATATGGTCCAGCTCTGCCTGGCTGACTCGCTTTTTGCTGGGCAGTCCGCAGTGCTCGCGTAGCTCCACACAGATTGGCGTCAGTATCTCTTTCTCGATTAGCTTGGTATATCGGCGGTTCATCTCTTCACCCATTAGCGCGGAAAACATGTAAACGCGGATCCAGTCGTATCGATAAGTTGCTGCTGAATAGGAGCGATAGAACTCGCAAAGGCGATCCTGGAGGGTTCTGTCGCGATCGGTGATCGTCTTCAGCCATTCAGGGTTAAGTTTGTTAAGATAGACTTTTTCAAAGACACCTTCGATCAAGTCTCTTTTTGTGGGGAAATAGCGATAAAGCAGGGGTTGGGTAATGCCCAGTCGGTCCGCTAATTCTCGGGTTTTCCCGGAAATCCCTTTCTCAGCAAAAAAGCTCACGGCTTCATCCAGAATCTGCTGTTCGCGGTTTTCTGGACGCAAGCGCTTTTTCGGTAACTTGGTATCTGTTTTCCTGACGGTCATTCGATCCGGTCCATAGCGTGTGATAAGAATGTTACTAACAGACACTAGTTTATCAGATGATAAATAAAACTATAAGGTCATGATCGTTGAAAACGTTTAACACCATCCGTGTCAGTGTCCATGCTCAATTGGGAAGTTCCCAGTAAATAGTTTAGGTGAGCCAAGGCCTCGCAAGTGGCGATAACGAGATTGTGA
>JABGVY010000330.1 GCA_018645845.1 Gammaproteobacteria bacterium
CAAGTATGGCAATGGCTGACATAAAGGCGACCAGAGCAATGGCGGCGGTAATGTACCTGGCTTTAATGGCTGCCCGGGCTGCGGTTCGGAATTGGTTGTCGATAAAGTGTTCAAGTCCTCTAGCGAATCTGGATTGGACCCTAATCACTTGCTCGGCAAAGCTCGAAAAGTAACCAGCAACATGAATGGCAAAAATGATACTCGCGATGCCGATAGCCATTCCGATATAAGTGCGCAGGTCGGGTGCGAAACCAAGAAGGATGATGCCAAGGATAGGCACTAGCATCATGCCAACTTCCCCAGCCGGTGACTGAACCTGCGAGTGCCCAAGGTGAGCAGGTAGAACCAGCTGGGATTCGATCAGTGAAAAAACAAGGCAGCAGATGACCGTTGTCGCAATGACCGCCATGACTTGGCCCATAAAGCCAACCACGAACAGTAGCGGCATGAACGCGGCGACGGTTGTTAACACACCAAAGGTAACCGGAATCGTGACACGCTGGGCACCCTCAATGGCACCAGAGAGTTGTTGCGTTCCCTCCTGGTGACTCGAGTGGATACTCTCACCAACAACAATAGCGTCATCGACTAGAATCCCCAGTACCAGGATAAACCCGAACAGTGAAATGGCGTTGATTGACATACCAACGGCATTAGTCAGGAAGATAGCGCCAAGGAAGGCGACGGGCACACCCAAACTAACCCAGAATGCCAGGCGCGGCCTGAGGAAAAGTGCCAGTAGAATCAGCACCATTAAAAAGCCCTGGCGGCCACTATTCATCAGCGTTTCCAGCCTGTCCTCAAGAATCATTGAGTCATCATTCCAGACTGTTAGCTCGATGCCCTCAGGCAAGGTTGGCCCCGCAGCGATCACATATTGCTTGACCGTTCGCGCAATGTGCTGCAAGTCCTGCTCTCCCATCCTGGCCACCCTGATCAGCGCCGCAGGCTTGTTGTTAAACCTCAGTGACTGCTCAGTCTCAGCGAAGCCGTCAACGACAGTAGCAACATCTTTAAGGTATAACCGGGTGCCGTCTGACCTTGTAGTGATGACCAGGTCTTCGAAGTCTTTACCCCAGTAAGCTTGCCCCTTGGTTCTTAACAGAATTTCGCCTGCGCTGGTTTTTATTGAGCCGCCGGGTAAATCCAGGGAGCCGCTCTTTACCGCCGCCGCTACCTGATCGAAATTGAGACCGTTTCGGCGCAGCGACTGTTCAGACACTTCGATCGATATCTCATATGGGCGGGTGTTGGAAACCGTAGCTTGGGTAACACCCGGTAACTGGGTGATGTTGTCACGAACTTGTTGCGCAAGTTCTTTCAGGGTGCGTTCGTCTTTTGGTCCGGTGATAGTGATATCAAGGACGTTCCTGGTCGTTGTGACCAGGTTGGTAATTGGTTTTTCTGTTTCTTCAGGGAAGGTATCAATCGAATCGACGCGGTTCTTTACCTCATCCAGCGCCTTGGCTTCGTCAGCATTCTCGTACAGTTCGACAGAAACGGTGCATATGCCTTCGTTGGCATTTGAGCGAATCTGTTTGACACCTTCGATGCCTTCCAGCTCCTCCTCGATTCTTACACAAACACCTTCTTCGACCTCTTCTGGTGCGGCTCCCAGATAAGGAACAGTAATGCTAATCACGGGTATATCGATATCCGGAAAAGACTTGCGTTGCATCTGCGGGAGTGTCACCAGTCCGGCAAGAATGATTAGCCCCATAAGCAGGTTGGCGGCAACATGATTAGAGGCAAACCAGGCAATAATCGGTTTCATAAGGCGACAAACCCGGCTTTATCGACCGGACGAACAAGCATTCCCTCAATAGCATTGTTAACCGTGGATAGGCTGATCGTCTCACCGCGTTTGAAGCCATCGATCACGTAGACATCCTCATCAACGATTCGAATCACCTCTACGTCCCTAAACTGCAGCCGATTTTCATCGGTGACAACATAGACCTGTTCATTTGCCTGAAGTGCGGATCGTGGTAGCACAAATACGTTGTCGACTTGTTTGCCGATAATTTCGGCCTCGACAAACAGACCGACAGCGAGTGGTGGCCTTGAGTCTGACTGCTGGTAAGGCGATTGCACTTGAGCGACGATATTGATCATTCGGGTTTTGGGGTCCAGTTCCCCTTCGGTTCTAACAATACGACCGTTCCAGGTGTGGTCCTCTCCGGCGAACCTGGCTCGAAGAATCACAGCGGGCAGGTTCTTATCTGTCGGGCCGGCTAGTGCAAGCTCAAGGTAAGCCAGCTCTTCATCGTGTATCGGTAACCTAACCTCAGCGACATCGGTGGCATACAAGCTAGCGATTGGGGCGCCACGGGTGACGAACTGCCCTATGTCGACACGTTCGCTTCTCACTCTGCCGTCATAGGGCGCGGTAATGTTTGTGCGGGTGATGTCTCTTGCCGCCCTTGAAAGCCTGGCAGTTGCTTCGCGAATTGACGCCTGGGCAAATCTTAAGCGGTTGAGTGCGTCATCTTGCTGCGATTGGCTGGCGGATTGACGCTTTGCCAGATCCAGCAGGCGATCGTGAGCCTTTCTGGCGTTGGTGAGTTCACTTCTCGCCGAAGCCAGCGAGGCGCGAGCTTGTTCAAGCGCCACTTCGTAGTCCAACGGGTCTACCTTCAGCAAAAGGTCGTCTTTCTTGAAGAATCCACCAGACACCATTACCGGTGAGATATCGACAACCCGTCCGGAAACCTCAGGAATTAGCTCACTCTCTGTGCGTGGAAGCACGCTGCCATGGGTAACAGAGCTCATTTGCACGGTTTGGACATCAGCTACCCAGGTTCGGACCAGGGGGGCGTTCGATATAGGGGGCTTTTGCTCGAGTTTGGGACCGGTCGAAATGATCAGGCCTGCAAACCCGAGGCCCGCAAAAACAATAGCGAGGGGG
>JABGVY010000567.1 GCA_018645845.1 Gammaproteobacteria bacterium
GGCTTTTGATTCGCTTCCGCTAAGGGCTTTTGATTCGCTTCCGCTAAGGGCTTCTCTCACGCTTCCGCTAAGGGCTTCCTTACCCCCGCTAAGGGCTTTTGATTCGCTTCCGCTAAGGGCTTCTTTCACGCTTCCGCTAAGGGCTTCTTTCACGCTTCCGCTAAGGGCTTCTCTCACGCTTCCGCTAAGGGCTTCTCTCAAACTATCGATGAACCGCATATTTTCTTCCGGCAGCCCGATCGTCACTCTGAGGTGATTCGGCATGCCGTAAACACCAATAGGCCGGACAATGACGCCTGCGCGCAGCAGGCCTTCATAAACTGGCATCGCATCGCGCCCACAATCGATCGTCAGAAAGTTACCGACCGAGGGAATGTAACCCAGCCCAAGCTGGTCACAAGCATCCGTTAGCATTTTCATGCCTTCATTATTAATCCGGATCGACTCCTGAAGGTGGGCTTCGTCATCCAACGCAACCAGTGCCGCGGCAAGGGACATAGCATTCACATTAAAAGGCTGGCGAACCCTGTTCATCAGATCAGCGATATCCGGGTGACTGACGGAATACCCAATCCTCAGCCCCGCAAGCCCATAGGCCTTGGAGAAGGTTCGAGTCACAATCAGATTAGGATAGTTGCCGACAAGCTCAAGCCCGTTGGGATAGTCAGGCTCAGAAACATACTCGGCGTAGGCTTCATCCAACACAACCAGAACTTCTTCTGGCACAGCATCAAGGAAACTGAGCAGACTTTGCTTGTTGACCCAGGTACCGGTCGGGTTGTTGGGGTTGGCAATAAAGACAATCCTGGTTTGGTCACTGATGGCCGCCAGCGTTGCCTTAAGGTCCTGCCCGAAGTCGATAGCCGGTATGACGGTTAGCTTGGCACCAAGCGATTTGGTCACCAGCGGATAAACGACAAAAGAATGCTCCGATACGATTGATTCGAGTCCAGGCCCCAGAAACACCCTGGCAACCAACTCGAGTACATCGTTTGAGCCATTGCCCACGGTGACCATCGCAGGAACAATGCCAAACCTGGCCTGCAACTTATCCTTTAACTGGTAGGCGCTCCCATCCGGGTAGCGGGCCAACTCTGCCAGTTGGCCGGCAATACTCGCCGTAACAACGGGCGAAGGCCCCAGAGGGTTTTCATTACTGGCGAGCTTGATAATGTCGGCGATACCGAGTTCCCGCTCAAGCTCTTCAACGGGCTTTCCGGGTTGATAAGGTGACAGCTCAGTAATACCTGGCTGCGCCAGTTTTAGAAAATCGACCATTTAGCTAGATCCCATCCCTAACGTCGTGTTCTCCAACATTAAAATACGCCTATCAAATAATGTTAATTAATAAATCAATCACCTGACGGGAAATAGCCACCGCGGTGCATGTTGCTCGGACAGGAACCCCTCTACAGCCTTCCTATCTTGCGTGGCTAATAGCTCGCGGGTAACTGCCGAGCAGCTTGACTTCGAGTGCATCGGAGTCAATTTCGCCAAGGACAGTTTGAACCAGCTCATCTTCCCTGTGACCATCGAAATCAATGAAAAAGACATATGACCACATGCCCGTGCGGGAAGGACGCGTTTCGATAGAAGTCAACGAAACACCATGCCTGTGGAACGGTTCCAGCAGCTTATACAAGGCCCCGGGCTGGTTGTGGGTAGAGACAACGATGGAAGTCTTGTCGTTACCACTCGGTCCAATGTCTTCCCGCCCGACGACGATAAAACGCGTGGTGTTATCTGACTCATCTTCAATCTGACGAGACAGAATATCCAGGCTATAGATTTCTGCGGCCATTTCACCAGCGATGGCGGCGGCATCTTTTTCTTCCGCGACTCTTCTGGCAGCCTCGGCATTACTGGAAGCAGTCAGTCGTTCCACGGTTGGGTAATGGCCATTCAGCCAACGACGACACTGACCAAGTGTTTGCTGGTGGGAGTAGATTCGTTTTATGTCACCGGTTGATTCGGGCGACACCATCAGGTGATGGTGAACCCTGACCTCTACCTCACCACAAATACGCAGATTAGAATCGAGAAAGTTATCCAGAGTGTGGTTAATCACGCCTTCCGTTGAATTTTCCACCGGTACGACGCCGTAGTTACAAGATTCGGAAGTGACTTCCCGGAAAACATCATCAACCGTTACCAATGGCATGCCCAGGACAGAGTCGCCGAACTGTTTGAGTGTCGCCATCTGGGTAAAAGTCCCTTGAGGACCGAGGTATGCCACCTTTAACGGTTCTTCAAGCGCCAGGCAAGCGGACATGATCTGCCGATAAACCTGGGTGATTTTCTCGCTGGACAGTGGGCCCTGGTTGAGCTCGGTCATTCTGCGCAGGACCTGGGCTTCACGTTCCGGGCGATAGAAAACCGGTGCCTCACCGCCCGATTCCCGAAGTTTTACCTCTGCAACATCAAGCGCGCAGCGCGCACGTTCGTTCAGCTTCTTCAGTATTTCATCATCGAGCTGATCGATCCGGTCGCGCAGATCATCAAGGTTAGTTGTTTTATCGGAATCAGTCATTTTGGGGGTCGGTGTAAAGTCCCGGTGTAAGCAACCGGAGTGTATTCGGGATCGGTTTAGCCGTGTTCGACATTCAAGGTAATGCCGTATTTAACAACTTAGTCATGAGCAATACAACGAAACGTGTTTTACCCTGGCACTTTACTCCGACCCCTCCCCTTCGTCATCATCTTCATCAGCATCATCGAATTCAGCGCCTTCTGGTTCGTCGACCGCCGCCATGCCCA
>JABGVY010000245.1 GCA_018645845.1 Gammaproteobacteria bacterium
CCACTGGAACGCTTTGAAGGTTCACTTCCCGACGTTCAGCGGTGACGATGACTTCTTCGATCGTGCCTTGCGCTGCGTAGACATTGCCCGAGACAGTGCAAAGTGCTGTTAGCACCAGGATTGCAAGGGCGAGAGTTGTTCTGGTTAACATACATTTATCCCCGTAGTTAAAGATTCTAGTAATCAATGTTTTCTATGCTACAGCGTGAGCTGGCTTTCTAGTCACGCCAACCTGAAACAGGCGCCTTGGATATGCTCGCAATTGGCATAGCAATCAAGTTGAGTTTGCCGTCACTCTAGTAACAAGACTTTAGTGGATAGGTATAAGCTTCGATAGGTCCAGAGGGTGCATCACGATCAGACCAGAGTGCATAGATATTCTGGAGGTGTACTCACTTAATTCGATCAATGCCGGACAGAGATCATGCTCCGGAAGCCGATTCATCAATGATTTTCGCCAATAACTTGATGCCGGGCGTAATTTGGTCATTGGTAATCGCGGAAAATCCGATTCTGAAATAGTTTTTCGGCGGATTGGGTTCGCCGAAATGCACAGCTCCTGGCTCAATGATAATCCCTTTTTCAAGCGCTGTCGCAGCCAGTTGCTCAGCATCCAGGTCTTCGGGAGCTGAGATCCAGAAGGAAGTGCCTCCAAATGACTGGCGGCGATGCGCGTAGGGGAAGTATTTGTCGATCGCTTCAGCCATGGTTGACCACCGCTCGCGATAAGCCTTCGACAAGCGATTTAAGTGTGAATCGTAGTGACCGAGTTCAATAAAGTGAGCGACAGTCGATTCTATTAACGGCGGCGGGTGCCTGATGGAAAGTCTTCGCAAGGCTCGCGCTTCGTTGATTAACTCTGTGTCAGCCACGAGAAAGCCCAGGCGTAAGCCTGGTGACAGCGATTTTGACAAGCTGCCGCAATAGATAATGGAATTGTGTTCATCTGCACTTTTTAAGGAAGGAATCGGATCGTCACCAAAGGCGGCTTCTGATTCGTAGTCATCCTCAATGATGACGATATTGTGGTCTCTGGCTTTGGCAAGCAATAATCTGCGACGATCGGGTGACAAGGTCGTCGTGGTGGGTGATTGATAGCTTGGAGTAATGTAGAGGTAATCGCATTCATTGAGCTGATCATCGACGATGAGCCCTTCTGAATCGACATCTAGGAGTTTGATGTTGTCAGTCTCCAATGCAAATAAGTTGCGTGCATCGGGATATCCTGGGTTTTCCATACCGACAATGTCGTGGGGCTTGATCAGCAGTTTCGCGATCATGGCAAGTGCGTTTTGAGTGCCCAGCGAAATCAAAATATTATTTGGGTGGCACCAGATGCCTCGCCTTGGCAGCACTCGAACCCGGAGCTGTTCAATCAGTGATTTGTCATCCTGATCGAACAGATCGTAGCCGCTGCGGGTTAATGTTCGTGCTCCCTGGGCATGTCGCCAACATTCTCGCCATTCCGCTATCGGCACCAGGTCTGCACCGATCTGGCCAAAAATAAAAGGGAACGGGTAGCGGTACCAGTCAAGTGGTTTGGTAATGTTGCGCTGAGAAGTGATCCGGTGCTTCAGGCGATTGGACCAATCGCCGCGAGGTGTGATCTCAGACCCTCCAGGTTCGTTGGCTGGGGAGGCACCGACCAGTTCCGGATTGACGAAGTAGCCCTGTCGTTCGCGACTGACCAGAAAGCCCTCATCGACCAGGCGTTGGTAGACCAGGGTGACAGTGCTTCTCGAGATTTCGAGGATCCATGCCAGCTCCCGGCTTGAAGGTAGCGGCATGTCGGGACTGATACTTCGTTCCAGAATGAGGTTGGCAATAGACTTTCGTAGTTGCGTTTGTAGGCCTACCTCGCTGTCTTTGGACAACTTGATTAGCTGTTTCCACATGTTCTGGTGTGATCGTTTAACCATACTTGGCTCTACCAGCCTGATGCAGGTGCACTATTCTAGCGTGGGTCTTCATTATCGTTAACATATAGTGAAATTGAAAGGAGCGCACATGGGGCAGGCTAGCGATCTACAGACATCGTCCGCAGCGATGGATCTGGCACGAGCAGAATTGGAAAGCCATTGGGTTCCCTTTACAGATAATAAATCTTTTAAGGATGATCCAAGATTGCTGGTTAAAGGCGAGGGTATGCATCTGTGGAACCAGCATGGAGATAGATTGCTCGATGGCGCTTCTGGATTGTTTACAACCGCAGCCGGTCATTGCCGCCCTGAAATAACTGAAGCAGTTGCCGACCAGTTGGCGCAACTGGACTACATTCCCTCGTTTCTTCGAAGCCATCCTCGTTCGTTCGAACTGGCCAACAAATTAGTGCCACTGCTCCCAGCCAACATGAACCATGTGTTTTTCTGTAATTCAGGGTCTGAATCCGTAGATTCAGCGATGAAAATTGCGTTGCAATATCATGCTTCCAGGGGGGAAGGCGGCAGAAATGTGTTCGTTTCACGCGACAGGGCCTATCACGGCGTTAATATCGGCGGCACATCCCTGTCCGGAATGATGAAGAATCGACAAGGTTTCAACGCCATGGTGCCAGGTGTGGTACATATGCGTTCGACCTTTGACCCTGAGCAGCGATACTCCATGGGTCAACCTTTGTTACGAGGTGAGGAGTTAGCAGATGATTTGTTGCGAATTGTGCAAACCCACGGTGCAAATTCGATAGCGGCCTGCTTTATCGAGCCCATCGCCGGTTCAACCGGTGTATTGGTGCCGCCTGTGGGCTATCTGGAGCGCATTCGAGAGCTCTGTGACGAGTATGAGATTCTGATGGTGATGGATGAGGTTCTGACCGGATTTGGCCGAACGGGCGCAGCCTTTGCGTCGGACGCATTTGGTGTGTTTCCCGATATTATGACAATGGCGAAAGCGTTGACCAACGGCGCTCAACCAATGGGTGCTGTTGCTGTGCGGGATGAAATTTATGAAACGGTCGTCAATGCTCATCCTCGCGATGTGGTTGAACTGGCCCATGGTTATACCTACTCTGCGCATCCCGCTGCTTGCGCAGCGGCCGTTGCCACCCTTGAAATTTACGAGAATGAGAAGTTGTTTGACCGGGCGGCGGAAATGTCAGTTTACTTTTTGGAATCAGTGTTCTCGCTTCAGAACCTTGGCGTGGTGACTGATGTACGAGGTTATGGCATGTTGGCGGGGTTTGATATCGCGCCTGAAGGTGCGCCGGGCAGGCGCGGGAACCTGCTTCAAAAGCGGCTGTTTGATGCTGGTTTGCATATTAAGACGACCGGTGATGCAGGGCTGCTTGCACCCGCATTCATTGTCGAGAAAGATCAAATTGATGAAATGGTAGAGATTCTAAAGCAGGAATTGATCCGTCTATAACCTGGTTTATGAGTGATAGCGGTTACGAGCAAGGACACAGCAGAGAATATTGGTAGCAGTTATGAGTAAGGACACAGCAGAAAAAAGAATCCATCGAGGTCTGAAAGGTGTCTATTTCGACCGATCACCTGCGACTTATATCGATGGTCAGGCCGGTGAGCTTCGATATTACGGTTATTCCATCCACGACCTGGCAGCGCATTCAACCTTTGAGGAAACGGCCTACCTGCTATTGCATGGTGAACTGCCAGACCAGGCGGAGCTGGCTGCATTTGACGCAAGCCTGAAAGCAGAGCGACAGCTACCTGAGTCAATCTTCGACATTATAAAATCGATCTGTACCGCTCATCCCATGGATGTACTCAGAACTGCAGTGTCCGCTTTGGCAGCCTTTGATCCGGATACAGCCGACAACTCAGCAGAGGCGACTATTCGAAAAGGTATTCGTTTAAGCTCACAGGTACCGATTATTGTCGCCGCCCATCACCGCCTACGGGAAGGCAAGGCGCTGATCGCGCCTGATCCAACCCTGGGTCATGCGGCAAATTTTCTGGCTATGCTGTCAGGAGAAGCCCCCAGTGAAGGGGCCGCAAGGCTGATGGATCTGGATTTCATCTTGCATGCTGAACATGGGTCGAACGCCTCTTCGTTTACCGCGCGGGTCGTCGCAGGCACGGATGCCAATTTACATGCAGCGGTGACAGCGGCTATTGGTGCGCTGTCTGGACCTGCTCACGGCGGTGCGGCTGAAAACGTCATGAAGATGGCGCGTGAGATCGGTGATCCAGGCGAGGCCAAAGCTTATGTGAAAGCGAAGCGAGCGAATCGTGAAGCCATTATGGGGTTTGGTCATCGTGTCTATCGAGCAGAAGATCCAAGAGCCCGACACCTGCGCGATGGTGTCGAACGTTTGTCGATCGAGAAGGGCGAACCACAATGGAACCAGATACTGGTTGCCCTGGTTGAGGCGATGCAGCCTTACTCCAGGCACGGCGTGAATGTGAATGTCGATTTTTATTCCGGGGTCATTTATCACCTGCACGGAATTTCACAGGATCTGTTTGTGCCGATATTCGCCGTGGGGCGAGTGCCAGGCTGGACGTTGCAGGTCCTGCAGCAGATGGAGAGCAATATTCTGATTAGGCCGTTGCTCCAGTACAACGGACCTGATCTAAGAACTTATACCCCATTGCAAGATCGCTAGGCCTGCGATGGCGCAGCAGGATTCATTTATTGATGTGTATGTAGAGCGGGCGCGTTCTGCTGCCGGGCGAATTGTGTTTCCTGAAGGTGGTGATCAGCGTATCCAGGCGGCAGCCACCCGAATTGTAGAGCTTGGGATTGCTGACGTTATTTTGCTGGCGGGCGCTGATGAGTTAAGTGAACTCAAGGGTTGTACCGTTATTGACCCAGGATCGAGTCCGATGCTTGAGCGTTATGCGCAGCAGTATGCGGCTGGTCCTCGTTCAGTCAGCGCAGCGGTCGCTCAACGAGCAGTGAAGAAGCCGCTGTATTTTGCCGGCATGATGGTTCGCGCTGGTGATGCTGAAACGATGGTCGCCGGGATCGCAAACCCAACCCGTCGGGTGATTGAAGCCGCTCGGCTCAGCATTGGGTTAAGTGATGATATCGAGACACCATCGAGCTTTTTTATCATGAAACCGCGAAATGGATTGCCAATGGTGTTTGCCGATTGCGCGGTCAATGTTGACCCTAGCTCGGAACAGCTGGCCGATATTGCGATAGCTGCCGCGGCAAGCGCCGAACAACTGTTAACCGAAAAGCCGCGCATTGCAATGTTGTCGTTCTCAACAAAGGGCAGTGCCAGTCATCCGCACGCGGATAAGGTGATCAAGGCGGTTGAACGGGTCCATGAAAAGTCGCCTGGATTGCTGGTAGATGGTGCTATTCAGGCAGACGCGGCGATCGTCCCAGAAGTGGCTGCTCTCAAGCTGGATTCCGGCAGCGATGTTGCCGGGCGAGCAAACGTGCTGATTTTTCCTGACCTGGATGCAGGCAATATTGCCTATAAGCTGGTCCAGCATCTGGGCGGAGCTGATGCGATTGGACCAATATTACAGGGCTTCACACATCCGCTCGCCGATCTGTCCAGAGGAGCAACGACAGACGAAGTGTTCGAAACTGCCGTCGTAACCTTGGCGATGATTAGAAGATAAACCTTAACGCTGCGGCCGGAAGTCCTCGGGATTGATACCGGCAACTGAAACAGGTGCCTTCATGGCATCCCTGCGGAACGGCTCGCCAAGTTCCTGGTTCAGGATAATCTCGATAAAGGTTGTGACACCCTCGGCTTGCGCCTTACAGGACTGATCGATAGCCGCGGTCAATTGTTCCGTGGTGTGAACCTGAATTCCTTCCAGACCACAGGCTTTTGCAATACCAGCGTAGCTGACATCTCGGCTTAGCTCTGTACCGACAAAGTTATCGTCATACCAAAGAATAGTATTTCGTTTCTCTGCGCCCCATTGATAGTTGCGAAAGATCACCATGGTAATGGCTGGCCAATCGTCTCTGCCACAGGCCGTCATTTCGTTCATACAAATACCGAAGGCACCGTCGCCTGAAAAGCCAACGACTGGCACATCGGGGCAGCCGATCTTGGCGCCGAGTATTGACGGCAGGCCATAGCCGCATGGGCCAAACAAA
>JABGVY010000429.1 GCA_018645845.1 Gammaproteobacteria bacterium
CCTATGACTTCGCCATTGCTGAAATAGAGAGGGTTACCTCTGGCGTGCCGTTTGATACCCATGGCCATTCCCCAAACTCACCCATCTGGACAGACATTCAAGCCAAGATTGAAGCGCTGGTTGAAACTGATTTGATCAGCAGCGAGCAAGCTCAAGAATACACAGCCCAGGCACAGGGAATTTTAACGGGGGAAGTCATGTCTTCTTATCAGGAGATACTCTCATGGCTGGAACAAGACAAGGCATTGGCATCCGAAACGTCACAGGGAGTGTGGGCACTTCCCGATGGTGAAAACTACTATAACTATCGCCTGGCACAAATGACGACACTGGAGCTCAGCGCAGACAAAATTCATGAGATTGGTTTAGCGGAAGTCGAGCGCCTGCATCTTGCGATGGAAAAAATAAAGACCGCAGTAAACTTTGAAGGGTCTCTTCAAGAATTCTTCGTTTTCATGCGCGAGAATGATCGTTTCTACTTTCCTAACACCGACGAGGGACGCCAGGATTATCTGGACCTAAACAATCAGTATCTCGACGCAATCACCCTGAAGCTACCCGACTACTTTGGTCGACTGCCGAAGGCAAAATTGGAGGTGCGACGCGTGGAATATTTTAGAGAGCAATCCGGTGCCGCGCAGCACTACGCATCGGGCACACCCGATGGCTCTAGACCTGGCGTGTTTTATTCGCATATGTCCGATATGTCCACATTACCCATATTTCAGCTCGAAGATGTGGCCTATCACGAGGGCAGCCCCGGCCATCATATGCAGATATCAATTCAGCAGGAGCTAACCGGCGTGCCCAGATTTCGCACGCAGTATCGTACCACCGCGTACACCGAGGGTTGGGCACTGTATGCGGAATGGCTGGCCAAAGAGATGGGCGCGTTTGAAGACCCCTATTCGGATTTCGGGCGTCTGAGCGGCGAGCTCTGGAGAGCGATTCGGCTGGTTGTCGATACTGGCATTCACGCTCAACAGTGGAGCGAGGAGCGTGCGGTGCGATATTTTATCGACAATTCCGCACAGGCAGAGGGAGCGATACGCTCTGAGATCCAGCGTTACATAACCTGGCCAGGACAAGCGACAGCCTACAAGATCGGTATGATGAAGTTTCAGCGACTTCGCCTAAACGCCGAATCGGCGCTAGGAAAGAGTTTTGATATCAGAACGTTCCACGATGTAGTGCTTGGCGTAGGGGCGCTACCCATGCCTTTGCTGGAATCGAGAGTAGATCGCTGGATCGAAAAAGTTCAATCAGAACCGGGGGAGCGGTAGAACCTTAAGCCCGAGTTCGAAAAACTCATGCACCATTGTCAGTTACCCTACCCTGGCATGAACATCAGACTTGTTAACCATTTCGGCCAGAGCCAAATCACCCTGGATCGTAGCCGGTACGATTTTAGGTAAGACTTATGCCCGTATTCACCTAAACTATGCCTCGATTATCACTAAATGTTCATTGATCCGAGTGAACATTTAGGTTCGATTAGGGTAGTCTTAAGGGTGTCTGAAGCAGAAAGTTACAGCACAACTGAGGAACACGAAGTAGCCTGACTCAGCAATATAAAGACATTGAAACTGTTAGGTTTGTTATCTTCTAGAACCCCAACGTTATATTTTCACTTCAGACAAAACTAAAATCTGGAGAAAGGATATGAGACTTACACGGATTTCACTGGTATTTTCAGTTTTTCTGGCATCGACAGCCAGCCCAACACTCACCCTCGCGGCAGAAAGTGCCAGAGAAATGGAAGAAGTTGTTGTGACTTCTCGGCGCCGCGATGAATCACAACAGGATGTACCACTTTCAGTGACAGCCTGGGGTAGTGAGGCGATAGATCAGATTAAGCCGACTACGCTTCGAGACTTCGACTCACTCGCCCCCAATGTCTATATCGGAATGAATACTGCAGGACCTGGTGCATCTGCGATTTACATCCGGGGAATCGGCTATGCCGATATTGAAAAAACACAGAGTTCACAAGTAGGCGTCATCGTTGATGGCATCCAGATGGGGTCTTCCACCGGACAATTGATTGATACCTTTGACGTTGAAAGCATTGAAATCAACAGGGGCCCGCAGGGAGTGCTGTTCGGTAAGAACACCATTGGTGGCAATATCGTTGTCAATCGCGTTAAACCCCAATTTAACGACTTCGGTATTAATGCCAGCGCTGAATTGGGCAACTATGATTCTGAAAGTTACAAAGTCCGCGTCAACATTCCTTTAGTCGATGACACACTAGCGTTGAAGTTCGGCGTTATCAGCCGGGAAAGAGAAGGCTACTACGATAATCACAATATCGGCGGCACCGCTGGAGACGTCGATTTCCAATCATGGACAGCCGCCCTACGCTGGGCTCCGACTGAAAACTTCGAAGCGATTATGACTTTTGATAATATTGACGATACCAGTCAGATTCCTCCTCAGGATCCACGCTACGACGGCAGCAACCCCTTTGTTACTCAAGCCGATAAACGTGAACCGACGATCTACGATGTTGATCAGTTAGGTATTCAGGCCACCTGGGACATTAATGATTCTCTTACCCTTTACTCCAACACGGGTTGGCATGACGGTCACGACAAGGTAAATCAGGATTTTGATGGTGGCGGTCGAGAGGGTGTTGCAGCCCTGTTTGGCCAACTGCATACACTACGAGACCAGCAATTCGAGACTTTTACGCAAGAATTGCGCTTGCATGGGTCCTGGGGTGATAACGTCGATTACATGATGGGCTTTTACTACTATGAGTCTGATTTGGATTTTAACCAGAAGACCAACAATGTCCTGCAGCTAGCGCTGGGCTTTGATGCTATTGGATTGCCCTGTGGGGCGATTGGTTTTGCAGACCACGTGCTTGTCGGAAATGCACTTTGTGTGCTGCCGAACGCAAAAAGTACACAGATATCCTTCAGTGAGTCCGAATCAACTTCAGTCTTTGGATCTATTACCTGGCGGCCCATGGATAGGTTGGAACTGATGGTTGGGCTTCGTCAGATTGATGAAGAAACAGAGGCAGGATCAAGCTACTTCGATCATTCGACGGGAACCTTCGACCCAGCTAACGCAGCAACCGAGCATGATTTCAGTGGTCTTCCCAGCACACCCGGAAATAGCTACGAGGCAGATGACGATTGGGACGATACGATCTGGACAGGTTCTGTGCTGTATTCAATCACTGACTCAAATCGTGTCTACTTCAACTACTCTGAAGGTTATCGTTCCGGTGGATTCAGCATCCGATCTGCCAGAGATGCATCAGAGGCACCGTTCAACCCAGAAGAAGCTTCACAGATCGAAGTCGGTATAAAGAACGAGTTTTTTGACGGCGCGCTGCAACTCAACCTTGCTTACTGGGAAATTGAAAGAGATGGCGCTCAGTTCTCATCGATCATCACCCTCCCCGGTGGTTCGATACCAGGAACTACGACCATTATTAATAATGCGGGCGAGACGGTAACCGACGGCTGGGAGTTGGAAGGTCGCTGGTTAATCAACGACAACTTTACGCTGAGTTTCAATTACGGCACGACAGATGCTGAAAACAAGGCATTTTCACTGCCCTGCGACAACGTTGATGGCTGTACATCCAACATCCCGGGCAACCCACCTGATCCGTCAGGTACCATTCGGGTGCTCGGCGGCAATAGTGATACCCGCCAACCGGAAGAGAGTATGGCGATTAACCTGTCCTACGTGCAGGATATAGGTAGCGGAACATTCTTCGCCTATGCTGGTTACAAACACACAGGTGATTATTTGCTCGCCGGTACCGGCGCTGGTGCAGGCGTCAATACCTTCGACGGAGACTATCAACTCTGGGACGTAAGAGTCGCATACGACCTTCGCCTTGATAATGATGCGGTGCTGAGCCTTGCACTGTTTGGTAAGAACCTGACAGATGAGGAGTATCGTGAACAGGCATTGTTCCTTGGTGGCGGTACCTTCAACCTACCCAGTGGCGGCCCCAACACCGGCTTCCAGGGTTGGGGTGCTCCCCGAACCTACTCATTTGAGGTTAAGTACTCTATGTAGTGCTGGCGCTTTAAATCGATGAAGTAAAAAGGGCTGCAATCGCAGCCTTTTTTTTAAATAATTGGGGGCAGAGTAAAATTTACATTTTCATGACATCACTGACCCAGACATCATCATAAGTAATTTTAGGCACCCGCCCTATGGCACATGATCTGAACATATGCCTTGATACCCATGACAAATTATCAACACCCATCTTCTCATTCGTAATGTGTATAGATACTAATAGTTTTTCTATGTCTTTTTATTAATCAGACAGTTACGATCCTTATATGGCGGAGAAGGAGGGATTCGAACTCTCCGCACCTTATTATGGCAAAATTCAATACATGACGAACGAAACCAAACCGCCTAGAAAGCCAAAGAGAATAAAACCCAAGAGAGTTTACTCTGACAAGTATTCTGACCATTTAAATCCACGCTATTGGACCACCTGGATTGGTTTGGCCTGCATGGTCATTATCGCTCACCTGCCCAATCGCCTATCAATGGCTGCCGGAATACTCGCCGGTCATTTGCTCTACTTTTTTGGCCACAACAGAAGACGGATCACCACGATCAATATTGGTTTATGTTTTCCAGAACTCAGCGAAACAGAGCAAGAAAAACTCATCAGAAAAACGACCGTAGATAGCGGTATCGGATTCGTTGAGACGTGTATTTCGTGGTTCAACCACACGAAAATCAAACCCGACATGATCGAGATACAAGGTGAACAGAACCTTTTAGACGCAGCTGGCGAGGGACGCGGGGTCATCCTCGTCGGCGCTCATTACACTACGCTCGATTTGGGCGGGCTTCTAATGGCTCAATACCGCAAGGTTGGCGTCATGTATCGCGCTAACAAAAACCCTTTGTTTGATCTCATCGTTAGAAATTCACGAAAAAAATTCTGCGAGACGGTCATTGAGCGAAGCGACATGCGCAGTGTAATTCGCTTCATTAAAGATGGCGGAGTCATGTGGTACGCACCTGATCAGGACTACGGACCCAAGCAAGCGGTATTCGCGCCATTTTTTGGCATCGAAGCTGCAACCATCACAGTGATTCCACGGCTTGTTAAAGTGAACAAGTCACCTGTGCTCATTCTCAGCCATCATCGTAAGCCCAACAACGGTGGCTATATCGTTTCAATAAGCGAACCAGTAAAGGACTACCCGACAGGAAATGATCGCGCTGATGCCACCAGGATCAATGCTCTACTGGAAAGCGAGATTCGGAAATACCCTGAGCAGTACATGTGGCTGCATCGAAAATTCAAGACCCGCCCCGAAGGCGAAGACAGAATCTACCCTAAGAAAAGATAGCCCTAAGAAAATGTAGACCCACCGGAACACTCAACACGTCGTGCTCACCACTTAAATGAGATCCCTATCATTTACGACGTCTTGCTCGCCACAAGGCCTTCGGCCTTTAAGGTGCCGGGTAGTACCCGAGTAACGGCCAGGTGGCCAAAGCCCACGACCGGACAGCCAGCGCCCGGTCTCAGCGGTCCCCCCGCGGTTTCCCCGCTTTCATTGTAATGTAAAAAGTAATGTAAAAAGTAATGCTAAAATCAATCGGAATTAGCGAATGGAAAGACCTAATGCCAGAAATTGGGGACGATGAAAAAAAACAGTTTTTTGAGGATGGTTTTCTCATTATAAGGAATGCTGTATCGAGTGAGTTAGTTGCCCGGGCCAAAGCGCTGATAGAAGAGGCCATTCCGGAAGATGAAAGACATCTGCTGGTACCAGGCAAATTAGCGACTCATCATGATGTAACCGGTTTATTCAATAATAGTGAGCTTGCTGACACCTTGAAGCGTTTGATGGGCCCTTTTCCCCAGGTAATCAGCTGTCAGGTTGCGGTTATACCGCCATTTAATCTGTTGGAAGGCAAACCGGGCACTCACGTGGATGGTGGCTGGAGTGGCGTCATACCGGAGTCGGCAGAGGAAATCGACATGACGACCTGTCGGCCAAAGGATGCCGCAAAATACTTTGGCAAGAACGATGAGAAGCGAGGGACAAACGATGGCCTTCTTTGGATGAACCCTGAAAGAACGTTGTCCTATGGGAGCTATACAGCACTCGTTGGCGTTGCGCTCAATGATCAGCACGAGCCAGGGAATGGGCAACTGGGCGTTTTGAAAGGGACACATAAAGATGTCGAGAACTGCTTCAAAGCGCAGAGGGATGCTGGCGGAATTGTCGGGCCTGAAGGTCCCGGCTGGCCCAGAATAGGCATCGGCAAAAGCGGCAAACCTTATGCCAACGGTTTGCCAGATGACATTAGGAAAATTGCAGAGCAGAGGGCCGTGGCTGGGGAGCCAACTGAGAATTGGCCCTGGCCAGAGTTGACACCCGTTTTGTTGGGCGCGGGGGATGCTGTAATAGCGTTACATAGTTGTCCTCACACACCCACGCCTAATTTTGGTCCAAACCCGCGCATGAACATTTATTTTAGGATTCGCAGGTTGCGTGAAGGCAACGCGAATGAAGGAACCAGACGCGTCGCTCATGGTGTGAGCGATCATCCGGATCGAGGGTATTTTGGCCAGTTCCTTGAATA
>JABGVY010000078.1 GCA_018645845.1 Gammaproteobacteria bacterium
AGTCCGCGGCGTTGTTGATCAGATTTAGCAAGCAGTTTTTGAACCAGACGAAGTCTATGTTTACGCGGACATCATCGTTAAATTGATCGAAGGTTAAAAGAATATCGTGCTCTTTTATTAAACGTCGCGCTAACTTTTCAGCCTCTTCCATCATTATTTTAGCTGACATCTCACTGGGAGCGGCTGGACGTTCCCGGCTGAACGATAGGAGCCTGTTTATTAACTCGACCGCATCGGTCGCTGCAGATTCTATATCTTCTATCAGGTCCTCTGAGTCTGTACCTTTGTATGCGGTTTCTTCTTTCAGGAATCGTATGTTTCCAGCAATAATATTGAGCATATTATTAAGGTCGTGAACCACACCTCCGGTCAATTGGCCAATTCTTGCAAGTTGCTGCTTCCTGTTGATCTCGGCCTCTTGATTTCGCAACTGTGTAATATCCTGTCCAAATATCACGAAACCATCGACTTCTTTTTGGGAGTTCAGTCTGAGTTTAGCGCTGATCAGAACCATTTTGAGATTACCAGCGGCATCTATTAAGGGTACTTCCAGGTTATATAGCTCTTTCGCCTGCAACAAATCTGTAAATACAGTCAGTATTTCATCTTGGGCATCAACTCTCACGAAATCTGTCAGGATGTTTTTCCCAATGATTTCTATCTGGGGTAATTTCAGTACTTCTTCGACAGCCGCGTTGCAGCCTTCCACGATGCCCCCGATTTTGATCATAATGATTGGGATGTTAGCGACCGAAAGTGCGCCCCGGTACTCCTCTTCGATTAGTAATCTGGCGGCTCTCAGTTTTCCGACCTCCAACCCCAAAATAAAAAAGGTAATACCTAATACTAAAGGCGCGAGATCCACGATAAAAAGAAGGGGGTATGCCTCGTGTACCTGCGAAAGACTAATGGGTGTCTGCGGTTCTTTTAGCACGTAAACAATCCAGGCTATCGCTGCTCCGGGAAACACGAGTCCAATCACACTGCCCGTCAGTAAAAATTTAAGCCAAGTTTTCATCAGTGCTCATTGATCCGTAAAGGAAAATCTCGATAACTGGAGTATAGAGAAATTCGGAATTACTTTCTAAGGGGTGGTTTAAGCAAAGGGTAGTCTAAGCAAGGGGTGGTCTAAGGATAGCGATTTCTGATGCCCAAAAGTGCCTTTAAGTAGGTTCGCAGGAAGTGTCGCTTCCAAATGCTAGCTGACTGTAAGGTCGATGACACCGGGGCAAATAGAGTTCCCGGTTTGGCATTCCTGATAATGCGGGTTTGCCCTCGCGGGTCACGATCTGCTTCCATTGCAATTAGTCAAGTTGGTTTGGAGCATTCTTAGGACTGAAAGGCAGTACCGTAAAGGCCTGTCACCAGAAACTTTTGGCTCGTTTACATTTACATTGGTTTTTTGAGTTGCGCATCCCTATTCTAGGGAACAGAGATACGCATAACTTAAGTCGGAGACAATCGTGGCAACACTAATTTCTTATATAAAAGTCAAAGCGGGCCAGGAAACCGCCTATGAGGATATGCAGGCAGTGCTTTATCGGGATACCTGGGCTACCGAACCCGGATGCCGTCGCTATGAGTTCTATAGGGGCCCGGAGCGTGGCGAGTATTATGCGCTTCTTTCGTTTGACGATTTTCAGGCATTCCTGATTCACCAGAGTAGCGATCACCACGAAGACTTTGGTGAGAAGTTCGGTGCAATCATTGAAGACCATTGGGTGAAATGGGTCGATCCAATGGATCGCGGGTCCGAGGGTCTTGTGCCCTCTAATCCGCAAGAACCTCAAGAGGATGCGACGCCGTTAATGATACAAAACAGCCAAACGATGCCGATTGAGGTGCCAGATTGGTGGCGGGAGCAACGCAGTAAGTAGTTGCGGTGTCATCCGGTCTACTTACCCTGCAGCAAATAAAATAGTTCGATGATGCTTAAGAGACTGTTACAATGTGGGCTGATTTCGTGTCATGGCATTGATTGAATTTGTAGCTCTGTCGAGTTAGCCTGTGCGGCTAAGAGAACAGGAGTGGCCCCTGCACAGAGAGTATCTGTGGCTGGCATGAAGGGGTTGTATGCGTTTTGAAAATTGACACATTGTTTTGCAATGCGTACTTGAAAAAAGCAGTGTCACTGTTTTTCGCCCTGTGCCTGTCTTGCTCTAACCTACATGCTGATTTGACCCAAAACACCTGGCGAAATGCCTTTGAAGTCGTTACTCGAGGCAGCTATCTGGTGGATGCCGACTCTCAGAAGCTCGGTGTTCTCTACTCAACGGGTATCGACGCTCGTAAAGTCTTTGGCGGAAATAAACGTAATATTGCTACTGTTAATCTTCAACTCGACATGTGGTGCACCGACAACCAAACTCGCAGACCACCATTTTTTGAACATGATCATGATTGTGAATCGCTTGTAAGGAATGCCTCCATTAATTTTCACGCAAGCGGTGATGGTAAATTAAATATTTTAGTAGGCCATACGGAGTTACCCTTTGGTCTTGAAGTGCCTGTTTCTACCAGTAAAAGCCTTCGGACGCTTTTGACCCCAAGAGATCTTGCCATGAAGCTTGATTGGGGTGTGGGTGTCAATGGTACCTTAGGTAAGTTTGATTATTCGGCACTGCTGTCCCGAGGCAGTGGGATCGAATACAGGCACAATAAGGATCCATGGTCGTTTACCGCAAGGGTCGGTCACTCGATTAACCGACAGCGGTTTCTACCTGAACCTGGTTTAGGGTTATCTATCTTTCGAGGAAACGTTCTTTTGCCCGACGGTATTATCTCCAAGAGGGATCGAATTGCTCTGGATGGAGTACAGTATTTCAAACAGTTCGGGTTGGTGTCACAGTTCTCTTTTGGCGATACGGATGGCAGAGATACCTGGAATGGTTTAGTAGAGCTAAATTGGAGCGACTCGATCGAGGCTAAAGTCGGCTACATCCAATTGAAGAGCTACAATGAAGATTTTGCATCTGGCTGGAAACGAGCGAAGAGTGCCTCTTTAGGCGCGCGCTTCGGACAGACCGCTGGATTGACCTGGGCGGTTCAGTACAAGAGAGAGTTCGGCTCATTCAAGAACAATGGGAATCAGGATGTCGCTGAATTCCAGTTTAAATATCGTTGGGAATAACATGAAGCGTAATACATTACTTTCAGAGCGCACGATTTTATTGGTCTCCAGTCTAATTTTGTTGCAGCTATCAACTACAAAGGCTTATGCCATAGCCTATTGTGCGATTCGCGAGCCTGTTGCCGTTATTCAAGAGTTTTTCCCTACTTACACCTCATTTCAAACTCTGGAAGGACTAGTCGATGAAAGTATGCGGCAGGAGGTAGGAGAGGTTTTACCGGAGTCTCACTTTCAGGAATTCGGCATTCACAGCCTCTACGTAGTTTACCGGGGAGAGGCTCTCATGGGGTTCGTTCACGCCAGAACGGAAAAGGGACTCTTTGGGCTAGATGAAATCATTTGGA
>JABGVY010000568.1 GCA_018645845.1 Gammaproteobacteria bacterium
AGTCGGTTACACACTGGATGAACTGTCTAATGAAATCACGGGAGGTGTAACACCGGCCTCCTTTGAACCGTCGATCGACTATATCGTGACAAAGATTCCGCGGTTCACGTTTGAAAAGTTCCCCCGGGCAGACAACACGCTAACGACACAGATGAAGTCCGTGGGTGAGGTTATGGCAATCGGCCGGACTTTTCAGGAGTCGCTACAAAAAGCCTTGCGAGGTCTGGAAATTGGTATTGATGGTTTAACACCGATTGTTCCGCTGGAGCAAAAAGATGCCCAGAGTCGGCTTCGTCAGCAAATAAGGACACCTACCGAAGACCGTTTGCGCTACGTCGCTGATGCGATGCGGCATGGCTTTCAGATTTCAGAAATCTATGAGTTAACTGGCATAGATCCGTGGTTTCTCGTGCAGTTAGAGGACCTTGTTTTGAGCGAGCAATCCCTTGAAGGCAGGCCTCTAGAGAGTATAGAACGAGCCGAGCTGTTTCGTTTGAAGCAAAAAGGGTTTTCTGACTCCAGGCTTGCATCCGTTTTGGGATGCGAAGCAGAGCTCATTCGTCAGTACAGGCTCGATTTGGATATTCGTCCTGTTTACCGGCGCGTAGATACCTGTGCGGCGGAATTTCAGTCGTCAACCGCCTATATGTATTCCACCTACGAAGATGAATGTGAATCTAATCCAACGGATCGTGACAAGATTATTGTATTGGGCGGCGGTCCTAACAGAATTGGTCAGGGTATAGAGTTTGATTACTGCTGCGTTCATGCTGCATTTGCAATGCGTGAAGATGGTTTTGAGTCGATCATGATCAACTGCAATCCTGAAACCGTATCCACCGACTATGACACTTCCGACAGGTTGTACTTCGAACCATTAACGTTTGAAGACGTTATGGCTGTAGTGGATCTTGAGAAACCCAAGGGGGTTATAGTTCAATTCGGTGGGCAGACACCGCTAAAACTGGCTAACCAGTTGGAAGCGGCGGGAGTGCCGATCATTGGTACATCGCCCGATGCGATAGATGAGGCCGAAGACCGTGAAAGGTTTCAGAAGCTGATCGAAAAGCTTTCGCTGATCCAGCCCCCTAACAAGACTGTTAGGACCCAAAAGCAAGCTGTGATAGCGGCGGACAATATAGGTTTCCCTCTGGTCGTGCGGCCGTCATATGTTTTGGGTGGACGGGCAATGGAAATCGTCTATGACCAGGACGAGCTGAAATCCTATATGAGAGAAGCGGTCGAGGTTTCAGAGGACTCGCCGATTTTGCTTGATCGTTTTCTTGACCAGGCCATTGAAGTTGATATTGATGCAGTTTCAGATGGGACTCAGGTCGTCATCGGGTCTGTCATGCAGCATATAGAGCAGGCAGGCGTTCATTCCGGCGATTCGGCTTGTTCATTGCCGCCGTATAGCCTTTCCGATGAAATGCAGGCCGAAATGAGAGACCAGGTAAAACGTATGGCGTTGGAGCTTGGGGTGATTGGTTTGATGAACGTGCAACTTGCGGTTCAAAACAACCAGATTTTTGTGCTGGAAGTGAATCCGCGTGCCTCAAGAACCGTTCCGTTTGTTTCCAAGTGTATTGGAGTAAGCCTCGCCAAAGTGGCTGCGCGATGTATGGTCGGTATCTCACTCGAGAAACAGGGATTTACTGAAGAAATCATACCGAACTTTTTCAGTGTAAAAGAAGCGGTGTTTCCCTTCGGTAAGTTTCCGGGGGTCGACCCGATTCTTGGGCCGGAGATGAAATCTACCGGAGAAGTCATGGGTGCAGGTGCAAGCTTTGCCGAGGCTTATGGCAAGGCGCAGACTGCGGCGAGCGACACAATCCCGAACAAAGGCAGGGCTTTTCTGAGTGTCCGTGACGCCGATAAGGAACAGTTGCCGGAGATTGCCAAAGGATTGGTCGAACTGGGTTTCGCGCTGGTGGCCACGCAGGGAAGTGCAAAGATTATCAGCGAAGCAGGAATGGAAGTTCAGCTTGTGAACAAAGTCCAGGAAGGACGGCCACATATTGTAGATATGTTGAAGAACCATGATGTCGACTTTATCGTCAATACAACAGAGGGCAAGCAGGCCATCGCAGATTCATACTTGATCAGGCGAACTGCGTTACAAAACAAAGTGTGCTACACCACGACCATGGCAGGTGGACGCGCGAGCGTTGCAGCCCTTCGCCACGGGGAAGATAGAACTGTCCACAGCCTGCAAAATTTACAACGCAGATAGCTGGACAAAACACTAAATCTTCTCGACACTAGTCACACTCAATTGGGCACTATTCCGGTTCTGGGATAATAAGGGTAAGAGATAACAAGATGGACAAGGTTCCAATGACAGTGAATGGCGAGAACCAATTGCGCCAGGAGTGCGACAAACTAAAACTGCAGGAAAGGCCCAGGATTGTGCAGGCGATTGCAGAAGCCCGCGCTCAGGGTGACCTTCGCGAGAACGCCGAGTATCAATATGCCAAGGAAGAGCAGGGTTTTATAGAAGGCCGAATTCTAGAGATTGAAGGCAAGTTGTCTAATGCTCAGATTATTGATGTAACGCAGATACCTGAGTCGGGGAGAATCATTTTTGGCACAACGGTTGAGCTTTTAAATGTCGGAAACGACGAGACGCTGACCTATCAGATCGTAGGCGATGATGAGTCAGACATTAAGCAGAACAAGCTGTCCGTCTATTCACCGATTGCTCGAGCGCTGATAGGAAAAGAAGTCGGCGATGTGGTGTTCGTCAAGACACCAGCAGGAGAAGAGGAGTTTGAGATCTGTGCCGTTCGGCACATATAGTTCATCTGCGCCGTTTAAAGGACGTTGGCCCTGGCAATGTTTGACAGTACCGGGTTGGGTTCGCGCGAAGCACGATAGACAAGTGCCATGCCCCCGACTACCTGAACAATCGCCGTGTCAGGGAGCTCCTTAAGCGAAGCAACAACTTCAGCACGTTCCTCCCTGTCGCCAAACACTTTCACCTTTATCAGCTCATGATCATCGAGGGCGCGGTTCAGTTCAGCAATCACATTTTCTGAAAGACCATTACCGGCGACGGTGACGACTGCCTTCAGTCCGTGGCCGATGGTTCTCAGTTTCTTTTTTAGCTTACCGTTCATGGTATACCCAAATTTGTGGGCGGCGATTGTACCCACGTTACCTCAGGTTTGCGATACTTCATTTCATCAGGGAGTTAAATGACCAAAAAATCGAAATCCAGTAGCCAGTGGCTTAATGATCACGAAAAGGATGAATACGTACTTCGCGCCAGGCGTGAAGGCTATAGATCCCGGGCAAGCTACAAGTTGTTTGAGATCGATAAGAAATTCGGTCTATTTCGTCCAGGGGCCGTTGTTGTCGACCTAGGTGCAGCGCCCGGTGGCTGGACGCAGATTGCAGTAGACAAGTGTGGGCCTAAAGGGTTCGTGGTTGGCCTTGATCTGTTGGAGATCGCGCCGCTCGAGGGTGCCGTGCTGATTAAGGGCGATTTTACCGAAGAAAAGGTGCTAGCGGAGTTGATGGCTGTGCTACAAGATCGTCCCGTAGACCTTGTAATCTCGGATATGGCCCCCAACTTAAGTGGTATGAGAGAAATTGATCAACCTATGGCCATTTACCTGACCGAACTGGCGTTGGAGTTCGCGTGTTCAACCTTAAGGCCGGGTGGTGCGCTGGTGATGAAATGTTTTGAAGGTTCAGGGGTTAATGAGATCAGAGAATTAATTCGTAAGAATTTCAAACAGTTAAACAACTTTAAGCCAAAAGCTTCAAGAGGGAAGTCTCGCGAAATCTATGTGCTGGGCCGCAAGTTCAAGGGCAGTTTGATATAACTTGTTGCCAGAATTGTAGTCGAATGAACTAATAGCGCCGTATAAGTATAATGAACGGCACCGCGGGTTGATAACAGCCCAGGTTGGAGGATAGAGCATTGAATGATATGGGTAAAAATCTACTACTTTGGCTGATTATCGCGGCGGTGTTGCTGACGGTTTTCCAGAATTTCAATGTTCGCCCAGAAAATGAAGAGATCGACTACTCTGCCTTTCTGGAAATGGTGGACCAAAATCAGGTTCGGACCGTTGAAGTGGATGGCCTGACGATTCGTGGCGAACGTTCCGATGGGCGGGCTTTCGAAACCATTCAACCGCAGATCACTGACGGTGCGTTGATCGGGGATATGATCGACCGAAATGTGGATTTCAAAGGCAAGCGCCCCGAACAGCAAAGCATTTGGACTCAGTTACTGGTAGCCAGCTTTCCGATTCTCGTCATTATCGCCGTGTTCATGTTTTTTATGCGTCAGATGCAAGGTGGTGCTGGTGGCAAGGGTGGACCGCTAACGTTTGGTAAGAGCAAGGCAAAATTGCTCGACGAGGACCAAATCAAAACGACTTTCGCTGATGTTGCCGGTGTTGATGAAGCGAAAGAGGATGTTCAGGAACTCGTCGAATTTCTCCAGGACCCCAGCAGGTTCCAGAAGTTAGGTGGCAAGATTCCGCGTGGCATCCTGATGGTTGGCCAGCCCGGTACCGGTAAAACGCTGCTTGCGAAAGCGATTGCCGGGGAAGCCAAGGTCCCGTTCTTCAGTATTTCGGGTTCTGATTTTGTGGAAATGTTCGTTGGTGTGGGTGCATCCCGAGTGAGGGATATGTTTGAACAGGCCAAAAAGCAAACTCCGTGCATTATTTTTATCGACGAGATAGATGCGGTAGGTAGGCACAGGGGCGCAGGCGTGGGTGGCGGCCATGACGAACGGGAACAGACCCTGAACCAGTTGCTGGTCGAGATGGACGGATTCGAAGGTAACGAGGGCATTATTGTTATCGCCTCGACCAACCGGCCGGATGTTTTAGATCCGGCGCTACTCAGACCGGGACGATTTGATCGGCAAGTGGTTGTGTCCTTGCCGGATATCCGTGGTCGTGAACAGATTCTTAAAGTACATATGCGCAAGGTACCGCTCGGCGCAGACGTTGATGCCAGTGTAATTGCGCGAGGCACGCCTGGATTCTCTGGTGCTGACCTGGCTAACCTTGTTAATGAGGCCGCGCTTTTTGCAGCTAGGCAGGATAAACGCACGGTCACCATGGGCGAGTTCGAGCAGGCGAAAGACAAAATCATGATGGGCGCCGAAAGGAAGTCTATGGTGATGTCAGAAAAGGAACGTCAAAACACCGCGTACCACGAAGCTGGGCACTGTATTGTGGGTTACCTGGTGCCGGAGCATGACCCTAGTTACAAAGTGTCTATCATTCCAAGAGGAAGAGCGCTGGGTGTAACCATGTTCCTGCCCGAGGAAGACCGATATTCACTGAGTAAAAGAATGATCATTAGCCAGATATGTTCCCTGTTTGGTGGTCGTATTGCTGAAGAGATGACGCTAGGCCCGGATGGAATTACAACGGGTGCGTCCAACGATATCGAGCGGGCAACCAAGATGGCGAAAGCGATGGTCACCAAATGGGGATTGTCGGCGGAACTGGGCCCGTTGATGTACGCTGAAGACGATGAAGAAGTTTTTCTGGGTATGTCCGCAGGCTCGGCGAGGCCCCAGGTTTCTAACGAGACAGCGACGAAGATCGATATTGAAGTAAGAGCAATCATCGATGGTTGTTACTCGACAGCAGAAAAAATTCTTGAAGAGAACAGGGAAAAGCTCGAGATAATGAAAGATGCCCTTCTCGAGTATGAAACCATCGATAAAGTGCAGATCGATGAGATCATGGCCGGACGAAAACCAAGCCCCCCTGAAAGCTGGGATGACAAAGGTTCCGACACGACACCTAAAGTCGATGAATCAGAAACTGGCAATGGCGACCTGGGAGCAGGGCCTGTCGGCGACCCGGCGCCTGATCACTAACTGACAGGAAGATGTCACGCCTGCGGGAGTTGCTGTCCCGTGATCGTCCCCTGATCATGGGAATCCTCAATGTCACCCCGGATTCGTTTTCGGATGGTGGACGATTTTCAACGATAGACAGCGCACTGACTCACGCCCGAGAAATGACCGCAGGTGGGGCAGATATCATAGACGTTGGAGGAGAGTCGACGCGACCCGGCGCGAAGCCAATTACCGCCTCCGAGGAGATTGAGAGAGTTCTTCCGGTGATCCAGGCGATAAGACAAGAGTCGGATGTTGCTATCTCAGTGGACACCAGTAAAGCGCAGGTGATACATGCTGTTAAGTCGGAAGATATTGACCTAATTAACGACGTTTGTGCTCTTCGACGCGAAGGCGCGATGGATGCCGCTAGTCAGTCCGGGATACCAGTTTGCCTGATGCACATGCAGGGGGAGCCGCGAACAATGCAGCAGAACCCAGGCTACGGAGATGTCGTCAGCGAGGTTTTTGATTTTTTGGTCGATCGGGCTAGCGCCTGTGAGGCTGCCGGGATCCCTCAAAGTCGACTGATATTAGACGTTGGGTTCGGTTTTGGAAAATCCCCGCAAGATAACCTGATGTTGATTAACCAGCTCCCCAGGTTTTTGGAACTCGGCATGCCGATGTTGGTGGGCCTCTCCAGAAAGAGTACTATTGGCAGGATTGTTGATGACTCGCTGATCGG
>JABGVY010000569.1 GCA_018645845.1 Gammaproteobacteria bacterium
GATGGTGCCACCAGAAAGCCGGTTTGGCACGCAAGGGCTGACCGGAAGATTACAAAAAAGGTTCGAGAGAATCCGAGCGAGACCCTACGCGCAATTCTTGGTGATATGTTCGCCGCGTTCCCACCCTCGTGAATATCAACAATCAGCGCTAGGCAGGCTAGTCTGAACCGGGTTCGAGCTACCTAGTTGGACCCGGAACAGCACCAACACAATGGCACAACTCATGGGAGCCATCGAGGCTTTTCCTAATCGCCAATCCTGATTGCGAAACGGAACATGATTTGAAAGGAATCAGACAGCCCGTCTATCTCAGTGGTGACGATGTGATCCCTTTCATACGTATCTATTATTGCGATACGGGTAGCATCTGCTCAACCAGCTTACCGAACTTACCAATTTTCTGTCCGTCGCTTTTCTGATTGGCTTTCAGAGTGTCTATGGCACTTCCCTGCCACATAATTACACCGTTGTCTGGGTTCGTGAGAATAATCGCTACACCACCTCTCAGGTATTCATTTTCCTGCGTCCAACTCACCGTCCGATCGTAATAACCCTGTCTGGCATCGACCCTATGCTGAGAAATCGACGACTGGTTAATGGCGCCGATCATCAATGATGCAATCATGTCGGGTTTGTGCGGACCTGCATCGACGTAACCTCTATTCGTGAGTATCTCTTGACCGATATCCTGAGAACGCCGGGTAAGATCGCTTTCCCCCGAGCCACTTAGCAAACCTATAACCTGGACCGGTGGGTCAGCCCATACGAACGTCTTGAGCTGACTAACATCATAATCAGGATGTGCTTGCACCAGTTCTGTTAACGATTTAGTCGCACAGGAAGATAGCAATAAAACACAACAAATCAGTAGTAATCGCATGATTGTCCTTCTTAATTAACTCTAAAAAGCTTATCAACTTTATAAACTTTACTAACGATAGAGCGCCATATCATGCTCTACCAAATCGCGGAAACTGAAAACACCGCCGTGCGCGCCATCATACATTGAACAATTTGCAGTCTCCATGGCACGCTTCCCTTCACTTGATTGATACAGCCCAGGTAACTGGCAGCATCGTCTTGTGTTCAAGCTGGGTTATTCCAAAGAGCCAGAAGTACTGCCAATTTCATGCAGCTCATCCAGGCCCTTCCTCAAGGTCGACCCCCATCTTCGTACCGAACGTTTCACCTCATTAAGGTTAGTCACTGGATTGCTTTCCTGCATGGTCATAGGCTGGATACGTTGTCCATCTATAGCCCTGGCGAGAATTTCATTACTAACCGAGTCGCTAAGTTCGACCACCAGAACGGCCTGGCCCAGGTCTGAGATGTAAAAACTATCCCGGCCCGTGGTTTTCGGAGGAACACGAGAGACAACATCAATCAATGCCAGCTTCACTTTCAGAATTCCTGCGCCCGGGTTACTGGCGACTGTAAAATGCTCGAATTTGTTGAACTCGCTCTGGAAGGATTCTTTAGTGGCTTTCTCAAGTCCTGATTTCTGCCGTTCGCTAAGTGGGAACACATCTGCCGAACGACTATGACGGTTGCTACCTTTCACGGCCCGATATTGTATTCCAGCACCTTCGAACATGACACTATCGAATTGGCTCAGATCAATGCCTGGCTTCATCCAGACTTTATCCATTCGTGTATTGTTAACAAGGTGCAACCCATCAAAGCTGACCTCCGCATTGGGGCCTTGCTCGATAGAAGGTTTCTTTTTGGCAAAGCTTGCTTCACTAACAATTAAAGATGCAAAAATGCTCATTACTACCCAAATCACTAATTGTTTCATGGATTATTTCCTCTTATGGGGTTCGAATTGTCTCTCGCAACCTGATGGCGGTCAAATATCGGCGTTCCAGATCTTAGTCTGTGACATGGACAACGACAAGTGCAGCAACTGGCGCCATCGTATTATCAAGCGTAACCAACGCGGCACAATGATGACAGTGGCACCTTCCAGGGGTCTCAGCTCCAGATCATGGGGAACCCCGATCTGCTTTTCACAGGCATGGCAGTATCCGAGATTAGTGACGAGCCTTGAGGTGAGCCTTTGCCTGCTTGTATATTTGTTTGAATGAACGTGACTCAAAATCACCCTGGTCAGTTAACTCGTAGACTCCCTTTTCAACCCGCTGAAACCAGCCGTAGTGATTCGCACTCAAGATGCTGGTGGTCTTCTCCCCTGTGCCAAGGTTTCTCAAAATTTTGGGGCTTGACGGCCCGAGCTTCGCAAGACAGCAGGCAATAAGAATCGCATTTTCCCGGTAGGCGGTCATCAGAGTGGTTTTGGTACTGCCACCCACATTGTAGTCTCCACTCCGATCGGCAACTTCTGTCAACAACGCTCGCCTACTCCTGGTGTTCTTTTTTCGCTGGTAAGGGACAGGGTCAAATTGCTTGCTAACCAACATTCCCATAGCACCTTCCTCTACCAGCAACAGGCCAATCTCCAACCTTTTCAGTACTGTGAGTGTGCCCCGCCACTGGCGGTTTCTTTTTGTCGGCGCGGGTACTGCGACATAGACACTGTCTGAAATAGACTGCCGCTTGGTGGCTTGCACTAAAAGTGTAAGGTTCACACTCGTCTTGAGCTCAACGATGATTAGATCATCACCTTTCGTCGCTACGATGTCGCAATCTTTGACTTCGCAGTTAACCTGATATCCATGGGATTCCAGATAGGCTTTTACCGGCGCCGACAGTTCAGTTTCCAGCATGCATCACTCTTCGCAGCCCAAAGACCGCACTACATTCGAAAGGTAAACTAAAAGCAACGCAAAAATACCAGGGTTGTGTATTCAATGAAGAAGGCAGGTAGCCTCTAATACTTCGACGCTCCATAACCACTTCTGGGTCATTCACATGCTGCTCTATCATCCAAAAAAAACCTATTATGCCAGTATGTCGGCGACAAGATGGCTCAGGGCTCGATCACCCCGATGAGATCACCATGTTTGCAGAATAAACCGGTAAGATTGACCACCACCCGCATTCGAGCACTATTATCTACTACGGCGAACGACTCAATAGCATCAGCCATCTTCTAGGGGCGCTTCTGGCGTTGATAGGCCTTGGTGCCTTGCTAGCAGTTGCCGTTCAATCCGGTGACTCTGTATTACTCGCTTCATTTACCATCTATGGCGTAACGCTCGTGTTACTTTTCACTATGTCGACGCTCTACCACAGCTTTCATCCGCCAAGACTTAAAGCACTGTTCAAGCTGTTTGACCACGTTGCCATCTACATCCTGATCGCGGGCAGCTATACACCTTTTATGATCGTTAGCCTGGGCACTATGAACGGCTGGCTAATTCTGGGGTTTGTTTGGTCACTCGCCGTCATCGGCATTTTATCCGAAGTTTTCCTAAAAGGCCGGACGATAAAAATTATTCAGCTTTTCATTTATCTCGGTATGGGGTGGGCATGCTCGCTTGACCTTGCGGCGCTAAAAACCGCTTTGGGTGCCGTTGGTTTTTCGTGGGTAGTGTTAGGGGGCCTGGCCTATACTTCAGGCATCATTTTCTACATAGCTGATAAACTAAATCGATTCAAACACGCACATGGAATGTGGCATTTTTTCGTCTTAACAGGCGCCATTGCACATTTCGTCGCAATCATTGGATTCGTGCGCTAACAATAACCAACGCCTTCGAGGCCAACTATTGAAAAATTTGGATTCCAGCAACCCGGACTCCGGGAAAACCGGCTTTAAAAACGTGGAGCTGCACGCCGAACTGCTATCTAACCTGGACGACCTGGGCTTTCACTCCATGACCCCAATCCAGGCATTGTCGTTGCCTGAGATACTTGATGGCAAGGACGTGATTGCACAAGCGAAGACGGGTTCAGGCAAAACCGCCGCCTTCGGTCTGGGAATATTGAACAAACTCAATGTAAGAAAGTTCAGGGTCCAGTGCCTAATATTGTGCCCAACGCGAGAACTCGCTGATCAGGTCGCAAAAGAAATCAGAACGCTGGGCCGAAAAATTCACAACATCAAAGTACTGACATTGTGTGGTGGCGTCGCATTTGGGCCCCAGAAAGGTTCTCTGGAACACGGCGCGCATATTGTCGTTGGAACGCCAGGCAGAACCGAAGAACACCTTAGGAAACAAAACCTCTCATTGGAAAATTTGACCACCTTCGTTCTCGATGAAGCGGACAGAATGTTAGATATGGGTTTCGGGGAGTCAATCGCCCAGATCATTCGGTATCTTCCCGCCAAAAGACAGAACATGTTGTTTAGCGCGACCTACCCCCAAAACATTGACAAGCTCGCAGCAAAAGTCATGGTCAACCCACAACGACTTGAAGCGCCCGATCAGCATGATGCAAACACCATCCAACAGCTTCTGTGCCAAATCACCGATAAATCAAAGCGAACAGAAGGCCTGGTGAGCCTACTGCAGAAATACAAGCCCGACTCCACGCTCGTGTTCTGCAATACAAAACAATTAGCAGATGACGTCTCACTTGAACTCAGAAACCTGGGTTTTAGTGCACGCGCCATTCATGGTGACCTGGAGCAGAGAGACCGCGACAACAGGCTTGTACAATTCTCGAACAATAGTCTTTCTATTCTGGTGGCTACCGATGTCGCTGCCAGAGGTCTGGATATTGATTCCCTTGACCTTGTCGTGAACTATCATTTGTCACGAGATCCCGAGGTCCACACTCATAGGATAGGTCGTACCGGGCGCGCAGGAAACACCGGCCTGGCCTGCTCGTTGTTTCACGAAAGTGAAAATTACAAAATCGAGCTCCTGGAAGCCGTTTTGGAACAGTCTCTGGAACGCATCGTCATCGCCCCATTGGATCCTGGCTTCAGGCCAGCACAACCATCTATGGCGACATTGCAAATAGACGGAGGAAAAAAACAAAAAGTCAGGCCCGGTGACCTATTAGGCGCTCTAACCGGGGAAAATGGTATCGAGGGGAGCGCTGTCGGAAAAATCAGCATCTTCGACAGGACCGCGTATGTTGCCATCAAGCGAACGTCATCAAAACAGGCTCTTGCTGTCCTAAACGCTGGCAAGATCAAAGGCCGTTCCTTTCGCGCCCGCAAACTCTAAAACCGCTCCCTTTCCCAGGAAAATAGTCGTTGAAGACCCGTATGTAAGCTTCTCTCGTTAGCGACCGCGCTTCCTTAGGCGTTACCGTCGAGGCCTGCAGAGAGGCATTAAAAGCCACTAAAAGCGAGATGGCTTAAATAACGCACAATTCGAATGATTTCATTCAGCTTTCCCCTATGGTTTCAAAATCGAGCAATGTCTAGCTCCGAAAAGTACTTCTTCCCTTTTCATCGCGCCATAAGAAATAGCGTCTATGCGCATTTATGATGTGCACCACAAATAAGCGTAGCTGGCCTGGACCAAATGCCGTTCAGACAACCCTTTTGAGGCTCTTCATACAGCAATGATGAGACACCCAATCAACCAATGTATTGCGATATACTGCCCTGTAATTACTCGATAAACGAGCTGCGCACAGTATGAAATCCGCCAAGCCTTTGATACAAATCACAGCTTACTATTTCGCTGTTTCTCTGCTCCTGTATGGCCTGGTAAAGATTTTTCCAGCGTTAATAGCTTATCTTCCTTTCGGCGGGAACGAGCTTCCCCCTACTGGGGCCAATGAATTCCTGACAGGTGAATTGACCACGCTATCGTGGGAACCCATGACAAAAGCGATCA
>JABGVY010000488.1 GCA_018645845.1 Gammaproteobacteria bacterium
AGGGTTCATCTCAGGGTGCATCTCAGGGAGTAAAGAATTACGTCAGGCTGGGAAGAACAGAGCTCAAAGTGTCTGATATTTCTTTTGGGTCCTTCCCTCTTCGTCACGGGGAAGAACATGTCGTCCATCATGCGATGGACCAAGGCATTAACTATTTCGATACGGCGGAAAGCTACGGTGGCGGCACTTCAGAGGCGGTCATGGGGCGTGCTTTGAAAGGCAACCGTGACCAGGTCTATGTCGCGACTAAAATTGGCGCCGGTAGCAGAGACAGTGCTGCATCCATGATGCAGCGTCTGTATGAAAGCCTGGCGCGGTTACAGACTGATTATGTGGATGTTTTTTTCAATCATGCCGTGAATGATATTTCGCGACTGAAAAATGAACAATGGCTGGAATTTGCCGACAAAGCGCGATCCCAGGGCAAGGTTCGGTTCTTCGGGATGTCAGGCCACGGTGGCTACCTGACGGAGTGTGTGGACTACGCCGTGCAGCAGGACATGTTTGATGTGCTGTTGCTGGCGACTAACTTTGGCGAGGATCCGGCGTTCTTTGAAAGGTTTACCCGCGCGTTTGATTTTGTGGCGAACCAACAGGGGCTTCGTGCCTCGATGGCTAAAGCGAAGCAGAAGGATATTGGTATTGTGGCCATGAAGGTGCTCCGTGGTGCCAGGCTCAATGATATGCGTCCGTATGAGCAGCAGGGTTACACCTATTCGCAGGCGGCCTTTAAATGGGTACTCAACATGCCACAGGTCGACAACCTGATTGTGACGATGCGAAACCGTGATCAGATTGACGAATACCTGGGTGCTTCCGGTGCCGGTGAAGTCTCGCAGGCCGACATGGATCTTCTGCAGCAGTATGCGCAGATGACTGATGCCAGCTACTGTCGTCATGTCTGCAATGACTGTGAGGGAAGTTGTCCCTTCAATGTACCGATTGCAGATGTTCTTCGAATGAGAATGTACGCCACTGACTATGGTGATTTTTCAATCGCAAAGCAGGAATACGCGAAACTCGAGGCCAATGCCAGCCCCTGCCTGGGCTGTGATGGCCGCCCCTGTAAAGACGCCTGTACCTATGAAATCCCTATTGCGGACCTGTGTGGCCCGACTCACACGATGCTGACCTGATGGTTGGTCTGATGTAACTCCATGGTGGATCGTAGCTATCTCGATCTTGTACACGGCTGGTATGGTGATAGGTTCATTAGCGGCATGCTGGATGCTTTCCCCAGTTTAAAAATGGCCTTGCAGATACGGTAACCGGCGAGCGTTTTACAGTGGCCACAACGTTAGGTGTGCGGCGAGAAACATCAACGATCAACAGGGCAACCCTGTCGAGACAAGAAGTGGTCGTACAGGCCGGAGAAAAACCCTATCGAGTAAAAGTATCCAGTCGATCAAAGGGCTATACTGCAAACGTGGAAATGGATGATCTGCGCGCGGCGGGGCTTAACCGGCAGGCGCAGGAATGGGTAAGGGTCAGGCGCAGCGCCTGGCGAGTGAACAGGTAGAAAATTATTGAAAGCACGACTGGCGCTTGAACAATATTTCAGGGAAAGACCTCCAATGGCGGTTGCCGTCAGTGGCGGGGTCGATAGCATGACGCTTGCTGTGCTGGCTCATCGTGTCCAGTCGGCAACGCAGATCTTTCACGCAATTTCACCGGCGGTCCCGTTCCAGGCGACGGACAGGGTTAAATTACATGCCAAGCGTGAAGGCTGGCAGCTTAAAATCATCGATGCGGGTGAGATGGAAGATGCACAGTATCTCGCCAATCCCGCAAACCGCTGTTACTTCTGCAAAACCAACCTGTATGACCGGGTCGTTGAGAACACGGCATTAACCGTTGCCTCGGGAACGAATCTTGATGACCTGGGTGACTACCGACCGGGTCTGATTGCTGCGCAGGAACACCAGGTGTGCCACCCCTATGTCGAAGTTGGCATAGACAAGTCCACCTTAAGGGCAGTTGCAGACGATCTGGGTCTTGAAGACCTGAAGGATCTGCCGGCAGCACCGTGTCTATCGAGTCGTGTAACAACAGGCATAGCGATCGATGCGTCGCTGTTGCCAGTCATCAATGAGGTCGAGGAAACCCTTCGCAAACAGCTGGCGGGCCAGTATTCACTTCAGGGTGTCCGCTGTAGAATCCGTGAAGGTGAAGTTGCTATCCAGCTTGAATCCGTCGCTGATATTGGGTTTGCGACTGACCAGTTTGATGCGTCTGCCGCCCTCGTTCGTGAGCTGTTCGTTCGGGCGGGTTTCCCGGACCAGGTGCAGTCGGTGTTGTTTGAACCCTACGAAAAGGGCAGCGCTTTTTTAATTGAAACTCTGGACGTCAGTTAGTGCTTGTCCGGGACATAATCACCGCTGTGGCTATGTCCCGGCAGGCGATTGATTTCAACACTAACATTGTCGTCATGGTGTGTATTGATACTTCGGAACATGATTTCGGACGGGAATTAGCTAAATGTCTAATATCAGGGATGTGAACCTGGATTTTGATCGTGAAAGCAGAACAGGGCTTGCCGAAGCGGTTTTCTGTCAGGGCAAGAGCGTCAGCCAGTTAAGAACCATCTGCGACACAATCGTGAAAGCAGAAAAACCAATGCTTTTCACGCGACTGTCGGATGCGCAATACCGGCAACTGGAAGAATCTCATGCGGGTTTGCTCTCTTATGATGAGGTGTCCAAGACCGCATTTTTTCTTTCCGGTGATTCGCCGACATCTGTCTCGGTAGCTGTTGTCACCGGCGGTAGTTCGGATTTGTCAGTGGCGCGGGAAGCTTGCCGCACCCTGGAATTCTATGGTCATGAACCGCTCGAGGTCCATGACGTTGGCGTCGCCGGTCTGTGGAGAATCACCGAACGACTCGAAGAACTCAGGGATTGCAAAATAATTATCTGTGTTGCGGGCATGGATGCGGCCTTACCAACGGTGCTCGGAGGCTTGGTATCTGCTGCTCTAATCGCGGTGCCAACATCTGTTGGATATGGGATGGTGAAAGGTGGCGAGACAGCGTTGCATGCACTGCTGGTCAGTTGCGCGCCTGGAGTGACGGTGACTAACATTGATAATGGTTACGGCGCAGCTTGCGCAGCGATACGCATCCTCAATAGTTTCGCCTAGCGTCTCTTGGAGCCGAGCGTCCTCCGATACATCGTGCGCAGCAAGCGATTCCTAGAGTCGAACGTCGTCCGATACATCGCGCACAAACAGGGTTTCACCTTCGCTGGCATTGTCCTCTGCCACCAGGTCGTCCAGATTCTCTGCCACGCCCTCATTGAAAGATTCAGCTGCGGCGAAGATGCGAGGTAACAGGCTGGCGTCGCTGGTAGAGTTCAGGAAGAGCCCTTCTCGTCGCAGCACAAAGTGCACAGCGCGTTCAATAACATCTTCGTCACGATAGGGTTCGTACCAGCTGAACTTTGGTGAGGGGTCATCCTCGCGCCATCTTCTTTTTGCGATTGCCTTGATGGTTTGTACCGCGACGCCCTTGTCTGCGCACAATTTGTAAAGTGCTTCAAACTCTGCGTTATATTGCTCGTCCTGCATCATCAAATGGTAATAGGGGAGCAGTACTGAAGCGAAATCGAACCTGGCGAGACTTTTTAAATGCATTTCTGCGATTCGAGTACCATGGCCGGTGATGCCGATAAACTTCACAAGACCTTCTTTCTGGGCTTGTATTGCCGCTTCCAGGGCACCGCCCGGCGCCATCACGGTATTCCAGTCTGCGTCCTGGGCAAGGTTATGAAACTGGATCAGGTCCAGTTGGTCGATATGCATACGCTCAAGGGATCGTTCAATGCTTTGTCGTGCCGTATCCCCATCACGGTCGCCTGTCTTGCTCGCCAGAAAAACATCCTGCCGATGATCCTGCAGGAAGTCGCGTAGCCTCAGTTCAGAGTCGCCATAGCTGGCGGCGGTATCAAAGTGGTTGATACCCGCGTTTCTAACCATGTCTATGGTGCTGTCTGCTTTTTCCTGGCGCATCCCGCCTAACGCTGCTGCCCCGAAAATGATTCTGCTGCTGTGGTGGCCGGTATTGCCGAAAGGGTGGGTAGGTATCATTGGTTGCTCCGATTAATGCTGGACAAGCGAGGATTGTATCTCAAGCAGCGGGTGGGTTGTAATTGGCCCCAGTCGGCAGCGAGTGAATAAAATCGATGCTGGCTTTTACACACCAGTCGTTTCTTTGTGGGGCGGAAATATCACCGACGAAAACATGCTGTGGCACTTCGATGTCAATATCGACCGGGTGCAGTGCCTTGTGATCGGCGCCCCACGTGTTGTGGAAGTTGATTGCAGCCTGGTGGTTAATTGTCGGATCGTCTTTCATGTAAAACGTCGCCAGGGGTGGTTGGCCGGGCGCTGGTTTTAGTTTGCGTACCCAGTCTACGACCTTCTGCATTTCTATAATCGCCTTCGAGCTATATCGATGGGTCCAGTACCTTGCTACCTGGTCATTTTCCGGTTCCCAACGATGCTCTTTGCCGATGAGGTAATGTACCCACCGATCGGCCCAGGGCCAGGTCAACAGGAATCCAAAAGGGCTTCTGACCTTGAAGTTAGGGGACAGAAATATAAAAGTATGCGGCTGGTCCGCGCGGTCAATGTGCTCGTTCAGCCAGACACACAGCGGAGCGCCGGTGGAAGTCGCGATCACAACAACCTTTTTACCGACCCGGGAGGCAATTTCCCAGCTGTCCACCATCGACTGGAGCCATTGTTCTGCTGTGGCTTGCATCGAATTCTCGGAAAGCCCGTGACCGGCAAGCCGTGCATAGACAGCGTTGGCGTTGAAATGGTCTGCGATGCGTTTCGTCACGGGTGCTATCTCCTGTCGGCTAGCAGAAAACCCATGGACGTAGAGGAAACAGAGGTCAGTGACAGCTGGCCCGTTCGCCCAGTCGATCCGGGCATCGGTGCCTTCGATGACACCAGCATGGCCAGCCTCATGTTCGGTCAGCCAGGTTTCAAGTTCTGCCGGTCCAAGAGAGGCAGGAACCTGTGGACCTGGTCGTCTGGGATCCAGTAGTGGTCGGGGAGCGAACCAGAAAATGGCGGTAATAACCGTCGCAAACAGGACAATGATCGTAACAATGGCTTCCATAGATTCTAGACCTGACCCTTGTGCGGTTGATAAGTGAAATTAATTGCTGAAAAAAGCAAGAATAGCTATTGCCCAGCGAGTATTTTTTATAAAATAGACCTTTTCCACCAGTGTTAGCCGGGGCTGAGCGCACAGGTGGTGTGGAGTGAAGTAATTTTATGCGATTGCAAGCAATTAAGCTCGCTGGTTTCAAATCATTTGTAGACCCTACAACAGTCCCCTTTCCCACTAACCTTTGTGCCGTTGTTGGTCCGAATGGCTGCGGAAAATCGAACATTATTGATGCTGTGCGCTGGGTGATGGGTGAATCGTCGGCAAAGACGCTGCGTGGTGAATCGATGACGGACGTCATCTTCAATGGTTCCAATACCCGCAAACCGGTCGGGCAAGCCAGCATAGAGCTGATGTTCGACAACACAGAGGGCCGACTGTCCGGCGAATTTGCGGCCTACAGTGAAATCTCCGTGAAACGGGTCGTTACTCGTGACGCCCAATCGGGCTATTTCCTGAACAACCAGAAATGCCGAAGGAAAGACATTACTGATCTGTTCCTGGGCACGGGTTTGGGCCCGAGAAGCTACTCTATTATCGAGCAGGGCATGATCAGCGACCTGATCGAGGCCAAGCCCGAGGATCTTCGAAGTTACCTTGAAGAAGCGGCCGGTATCTCGAAGTACAAGGAGCGTCGTAAGGAAACTGAACGACGTATACGTCATACCAACGATAATCTTGACAGGCTGACGGACCTCCGCGATGAACTGGAACGTCAGCTAACGCATCTGGAACGCCAGGCAAAATCCGCCGAGCGTTACACCGAGTTAAAGAAAGAAGAACGTGAACTCAAGGCTGGACTGGCCGGGCTCAGGTGGAATGGGCTGACCGCGGATGTCAGAAAACAGGACCATGAGATTGATCGTCTGACGATCGAGCAGGAAGCGCGAATCGCTGACCAGCGCCGTATCGACGCAGAAATCGAAGCCAAAAGAGCAGCCCTCACTGAATTGTCGGATGAGTTGAACGAAGTCCAGAAGCGTTATTACGACCACGGTACCGAAATAGCCCGTATAGAAGACAGTATTCAGTTCCAGAGCGAGCGCACGCGCCAGCTGGGTAGCGATCTTGATCAGGTTCTTGAGAATCTCGGGAAAGTAGGCGCGGATCTTAATGCGGATGAGCTGCAGCTTACCAATCTCCGAGAGGATCTGGCGTCTACATCACCTCAGCAGAGCGAAATACAGTCACTTGAGGTAGCCTCCGCTGAGCGGTTCGCGTCGGCGGAACATAACATGCAGGGCTGGCAGCAAGAGTGGGATGAATTTAATCAGACGGCCGCAGAAACAAGGCAACGAGGTGAGGTTCAGCAATCACGTATTGAAGGGTTGGAACAATCTGTCGATCGCGCTAACACCCGCATTGCTGTACTTCGAGCTGATGTAGAACGGCTTTCAGGGGATACCGTCGAAGGCGAAATCGGTCCCCTGGAGGACATGCTGCAGACCCAGGAGTCGCAGCTTGACCGTATCAATGCTGAGCTTGGAGGCCTGTCCCAAACGATCGAAAAACAGCGAGAAGAAAACCTGGCGATGACCAGGTTGCTGGACGACCGAAAAAGTGAACTGCAGTCTCTGTCAGGCCGTCAGGCTTCTCTTGAAGCCCTGCAACAGGCAGCGTTGGGTCAGCAGGATGATGCAGAGGTTAATTGGCTTGAAAAGCATGGTCTGGGTGACCAGGGCCGGCTGGCAGAGAATATCCAGGTGGAAGATGGCTGGGATGCAGCGGTCGAAACCGTGTTGGGCGATCATCTGCAGGCTGTTTGCGTTGATGGACTGGATGCCGTTTCAGCCTTACTTGGTGATTTTGGGAAGGGGCACCTCAACTTTATTACCACCGGTGGCCCAGATTCGTTGGCAGCGCAGGTTCCCGTTGAGTCAGGATCATTGTTGTCCCGCGTATCAGGGGACGCCACATTAGGCCCTCTTCTGCAGGGGATCAAAACAGCACCGGATCTTGCCTCCGCCATGGCGGAGCGTGGCAACCTTGGGCCGGGCGAGTCAATAGTGACGCCTGACGGGCTCTGGCTGGGCAAAAGCTGGCTTAGAGTGAACAAGGACAAGGATGCGCAGGCGGGTATCATCAAGCGCCAGCAGGAACTTGTATCCCTGGCTGACAAAATCAGCCGTGCCGCTGGCGATGTTGAGCGACTTAATAGCGAGCTGGACTCAGGCATGGCCGGTCTTCAGCAGGCCGAGTCTGAACGCGACCAGCAACAGAAACGATTGTCTGAACAGCAAAGAGCATTTGGAGAAACCCGTGCTCAACTCGGTACCAAACGCGTTCAGGCGGAACAGATTCGTAACGACCTTGGCCGGGCCAACGCGGAAATTGGTGAAATGCTCGAGCACATGGAAACCGACCAGGAATCACTGGGTGGTTCCCGCAACCAGTTGCAACTTGCGCTGGACGCTATGGAAGCCGATACCTTCCGTCGTGATGAACTGGTTAAACGAAGGGAATCCATCACACTAGAACTGAATGAAGCCCGGGAAAAAGCCAAAACCGACAGTAACGCAGCCCATCAACTGGCGTTGCGTGTGCAGTCGCTGAACTCGAAAATATCATCAACAGAGCAGGCGATGGCGCGGTTGTCGGACCAGGAAGAAGTGCTCAAAAAACGCAAGACTGACCTCGAAGAGAGCATTCGTTCCAGCGAAGAACCGCAGGGACAGCTTAAAACAGAGCTTGATTCACAACTCGAAGAACGCTTGAGCGTTGAAAATCAACTGGCCACGGTTCGCCAGAAAACTGAAGCGACCGAACACCAGATTCGCGAACTGAACCAGAATCACGCCGGGATTGAAGAGCAGATCGAAGTCGTGCGTTCCAGCCTTGAAAGAGTCAGGCTGGAACGCCAGACACTTGAAGTTCGAAGAACGACCATTAAGGAACAGCTCGAGGAAGATCAGCAGGTTCTCGAAGAACTGCTTGCCCGAATTCCGGAGGAAGCAAGTGAGGAAGAATGGGAGCAGAGGCTGGTTCGTATGGGTAACAGGATTCAACGTCTTGGCGCCATTAATCTTGCGGCAATCGATGAGTACAAGGTGCAGTCTGAGCGCAAATTATACCTTGATGCACAAAACGAAGATCTGGAAAAGGCACTGGCAACGCTGGAGAACGCCATCCGGAAAATCGACATTGAGACAAGAACCCGATTTAAGGAAACGTTCGACAAGGTTAATTCGAAGCTGCAGCAGCTGTTCCCCAAACTGTTTGGTGGGGGGCACGCTTACCTTGAGATGACCGGAGAAGACTTGCTGGATACCGGTGTTGGTATCATGGCCAGACCACCCGGAAAACGTAATGCCAGCATTCACCTGCTGTCGGGCGGGGAGAAAGCGCTCACGGCCATCGCGCTGGTGTTTTCGATCTTCAGCCTCAACCCTGCACCTTTCTGTTTACTGGATGAGGTTGATGCGCCACTTGATGATGCCAATGTCGTTCGATATTCCGAACTGGTTAAGGAAATGTCTCGGACCGTACAGTTTATTTACATCAGCCACAATAAGGTGGCGATGGAAATGGGTGAACAGTTAATGGGCGTCACCATGCACGAGCCCGGTGTATCCAGGCTGGTATCTGTTGACGTTGATGAAGCTTTAGCTTTGGCTGCTGTATAGTTATTGATAACCACGATCCAACTGCGAGGACCCAGCTGTGGATTTTGATTTAAGACAATGGTTGCTGATCCTTGGGCCGATATTCATCATCGGCGTGCTGCTGCATGGGTACTTTCGGATGCGGTCAGGCCAGAATGATATCAAGATGAAGCTCGACCGGCGCTTCCTGAGCAAGCAGGGAGAAGGCGACGATGTCGACGATTTAAGCCTGTTCAAAGCCGAACTGCCTAATGGTGGTGCCCGGCTTCTTGATTCAAAGGCCAGTACAGTTATCCCGGGTAATGATGCCCCCCTGCTGATGGACTCTGTTGAACTCCCATCAATGAGTGCGACTTCATCCCCTGATTCACCCGAGACCGACTCGCCTTCGGCGTTTACCCCGGAGCCTGGTCCGGAGCCCATTGCGGAGCCAGAAGAATCTGGCATTGCGGAGCCAGAAGAATCTGTCGTTGATCATTCTGTTGATGAGGCGCCCGCCAAAGCTCCTCCTGCCAGGAAAGCGCCCAAGAGCGAGGCGGATCAATCCGTAGAAGAAGTTGCCGTGCCGATACGTAAGCCGGAAATGTTTGTGGTGATTTACGTATTGGCGCTCGACGAGCCGTTTCTTGGGCAGGGACTTGTGGAAGTTCTGCTCAATAGCGGCATGACCTTTGGTGAGATGGATATCTTTCACCAGTTGGATGATGAAGGTGCACAGCTGTTCAGCCTTGCGAGCGCGGTTGAACCGGGAACTTTCAACCTCTCTTCCCTTGATGAATTCTCTACACCGGGTATAAGCCTGTTCATGAGAGTTCATGAGCTTGCGGCTCCCTTGCAGGTACTTGATTCAATGTTGTCTGTTGCCGATAGGGTCGCTCAGGAGCTGAACGGGGAAGTGCGGGATGAGACCAGAAGCGTGATGACGCCGCAGACCATAGAACATTGTCGCCAATCCCTTACTGAATTTCTGTATAAGCATTCTGCGTAAGCAATTTTTTGGCCTCTGGCTAAACCGAGTGCGACACGCTACCTTACTGTGACCTATGGCCGAGAAGAATCCAGACAAGAAAGAAACGGCTCCTGCAAAGAATGTGGTGCAGCTGGTCGCTTCGCTGCGGCAACAAATTAATCACCACAATCATCAGTACCACACACTTGACCAACCCCGGGTTTCAGACGCCGAGTTTGATCGACTATTCCGAGACCTGAAGGCACTAGAGCAGGAACACCCAGACCTGGTGTCGGACGATTCACCCACCCAACGCATAGGGTCCGTGCCGCTGCCTGCTTTTTCCCAGGTGCAACATGAGCTGCCTATGCTGTCTCTTGACAATGCTTTTGGCGAAGACGACATGTGGGATTTTGATCGCCGGATCAAATCTAGGCTCGAATTGGCAACGAATATCGATTACGACTGCGAACCTAAAATTGACGGGGTGGCTGTGTCACTGCTCTATGAGAACGGTTCTCTGATAAGGGGCGCGACACGGGGAGACGGCGCAACCGGCGAAGATATCACCCGGAATGTTCGTACGATTGAATCGATACCGCTGTCCCTGATGGGCGAGGGCTATCCCGCCAGGATCGAAGTCAGGGGAGAGGTTTATTTCCCACTGTCATCATTCGACAAGATGAACCAGGCGGCGGAAAAAGCGGGGCAGAAAGTGTTTGCTAATCCCAGGAACGCCGCCGCCGGGACGCTCCGCCAGCTTGATTCGCGTGAAACTGCCCGCCGCCCGTTAACGATGTTTGCTTATAGTGTCGGTATTGTTGAAGGCGGCGAACTGCCGGAAACACAGTCGGAGATTTTGGCAGCCCTTGCTTCCTGGGGTATCAGGGTCAATCCGTTGATTGAAACCGTCGTCGGTGTGGATGGCTGCATTGAATACTACAGAAAGCTGGGGGCGCTGCGCTCATCTCTGGATTATGAGATTGATGGCGTTGTATTTAAGGTTGACGGGATAGCAGCGCAACGAAAGCTGGGGATGTTGACCAGAACGCCGCGCTGGGCAATTGCCCACAAGTTTCCCGCGGAAGAAGGCATCACGGTACTTGAAGATGTCGAATTCCAGGTAGGTAGAACCGGGGCTATTACCCCGGTTGCCCGACTGAAACCGGTGCAGGTCGGTGGCGTGACCATCAGTAACGCGACGTTGCACAATATGGATGAGGTGGCCCGGCTGGATCTTGTTATCGGGGATACGGTTATTATCCAAAGAGCGGGGGATGTTATTCCGAAAGTTGTTTCAGTTCTACGAGACAAGCGGTCGGGACAAATACGGCAAATTATCCTGCCAGCGCAGTGCCCGGCCTGCGGCTCAGAAGTACTTCAGGCGGAAGGTGAGGTGATCGCCCGTTGTACTGGTGGTCTTAGATGTTCGGCACAAAGAAAAGAGCGTATCCGGCATTTTGCGTCCAGGCTCGCGTTTGATATTGAAGGCCTTGGTGACAAGCTTGTTAACCAGCTCGTCGACGAAGGTCTGATCAGTAGTCCGGCAGACCTGTTCCAGTTGACCCTGGAACAGTTGGTGAATCTAGAGCGCATGGCGCCGAAATCTGCCAACAACCTGCTTGAGGCGCTGGAAAAAAGTAAGACAACGACCCTTCCGCGGTTCATCTACGCATTGGGCATCCAGGAAGTAGGTGAGTCGACCGCAAGAAATCTTGCGCAGTTCTATTACGGGATCGCACCACTTCGGCAGGCTGATGAAGATTCTTTGCAGGAGGTCCCTGATGTTGGTCCGATTGTCGCGAAGAACATCGCACACTTTTTCCAGCAGGAAATAAACCACCAGGTCATTGATAGTTTGCTGGAAAGTGGTGTTTTTTGGGAGGAACAAGCGCCCTCTGCAGCCTCTAGTGCGCTTGCG
>JABGVY010000324.1 GCA_018645845.1 Gammaproteobacteria bacterium
CCCGCATCGTAGATTGCGTCTACGTCGGACCAGTTAAGGCCAGCATCCTCTAACGCCCGTGCGGCAGACTCTGCCTTAATCTGCAGGGGACTGACTTCACCTTCCACATCACGGGTTGGATATTCATGGATACCGACAATTGCCGCATCTCTTTTCTGACTCATAGTTACACCTTTTCCACACTGGCAAGCAACTTTGCATTGTCTTGCTCTTGTTTTTCAAATTTTAGCAGCGGCAATAACAACAAAAAGACCACGAGGAGTCCAGGCATCACCAAAAACATTTGGGAATAATCCATCAAATTCCCTAGTGGTACCACCGCGCCACTGCCCAGGGAACGCGTCAGGTTAGCTGACGCCATATAAACCGCAAACTGTGTCGCTGCCACCTGGGGCAAACACAATCGCATAAATAGCGAGATCACCGTCATGGTGACAAATTGACTTATGATGCCCTCAGCCAGCACCATGGCCTTGTAGTATTCCTCGTTTGCCCAGTATTGTTCGGTGTAGGCAAAAACCACAAACCCAACCATTCTGAGCAGGATAAATATAAACAGTACTTTGACCAGACCTGCGCGATCTACCAGTGCCCCAAATACAACACCAATCACCGACGCAACGATACCGGTAATCGCAACCCAATTAGCAAATTCAGTCTGCGCCCACCCAAGTTCCTGAACAGTGATCACTGGGTTGATTGATAAAAGAATCCCCGCGGCAGCGCGTTGCAACCCTTCCAGGAAAATCAACAAAAGACTCATGGGTAAAATAAGCGCCCGTAAAAGGGTCACAATGATATCTCGCCAGGATTCATTCACACTGGCCAGCGCTTCGACAGAGGCTTCACCGGTCGACCAGGGAAGTAGACGCTCCCCGGGTCTTTCCCGCAAAAAAAGCGGCAACAACATAATGAGAAGAACCGCCAAAGCCATAATGAGTGCCGCTATTGACAGGCCAAAATTCACCAGCGCCGCACTACCGACAGCGCCGGAGATACTGATTCCGCCTATCTGGCCCCCAAACATATAGGCATTCGCCTGGGCACGCTCATTTTCTTCCAGGATGTCGATCGCCATCCCATCAACGGCAACATCCTGCACCGCCCCAAAAGAGTTGGCCATGAAGCCAAGTGCCGCCAACAGGGAGTAACTTTCTTTGGGATCAGGTGACAGTACGGCAATCACTAGAAAACTGCCGATAATTCCTATTTGTGCCAATAGTATCCAGGGGCGGCGTCGACCCATGGCCGGGAACGCGAACCTGTCCATGACCGGACCCGCCAGCAACTTAAAACCCCAGGGGAGAAAAACGATGGCGATAAAGCCACCAATTTCAGATACCGAGAGCCCTTCGGCAGCAAACCAGGCGGGTAGTGCCACCTGGAAAATACCAATGGGTAATCCCTGACAAACATAAAGTAAGCAGAGTGTTGTAAACCGAAGCCATTTCGACTGCGCTAATGCTGGTGGCTGTTGGAACATGCGGGAAGTTATACCATAAGATTACCCGGATGGCGTTCGCCGATTGGTTGTGGCAGATTACGGCTTTTGTTTTAGGAGATACTCGTTGAAAGTGATCTGTCTGACCGGAGGACTCGCCTCCGGAAAATCCACTGCGGTGAAACATCTTGCCGACAAGGGCGCGGAAATTATTGACGCAGATATTCTGGGTCACCAGGCTTACAACCCAGGTACTGCGGCATTCGATGACGTCATCTCTACCTTCGGCGAAGATGTTCGCGGTGACGATGGTCAGATCGATCGAAAAGTACTTGGTGGTAAAGTATTCGGCAAACCCGAGGAATTAAGAAAACTAACCGACATCGTCTGGCCCGAAATTCGGCGACTCGCAGAACTGGAACTTGCTGCCATTGCAGACCGTGACCCAGAAGCAATCGTGGTACTTGAAGCAGCGGTGCTGTTTGAAGCAGGGTGGGAAGATATAGGAGAAGAGATCTGGGTGCTCACCGTTGACCGAGAGACTGCTATCGCCCGATCAATGGCACGAGACAAGGCCCCGCGCGATGCGGTTGAACGTCGGCTGGACTCGCAACTTTCCAATGAAGTTCGGACTTCACGAGCCGATGTTGTCGTCACCAATGACAGCAACGTTGCCGCTATGCTGGAGCAGATTGACAGCGCCTTCGCTGAGAGCATAGGGCCACTAGGTACGGGGTGAGAGGAACCACATAAACCCGCCGCCAATGGCCAGGGTCGCCCCATAGACGGCGCAAATAACGCCCAGGCCAATGCTTGGCAGGACCGGCGCCATAAACATCAGTATGTGCAAGCTGAAAAACATAATCGCGACATTAAAATAGGCGAGTTCCCTGGCAACCGGCGTTGTAAGATCAGGGTCAAGTATCCTAAGCAGCAGCAAGCCGCTACCGGTTGAACCCGTACAGCAGCCGAACAGCGTTATCGCCCGCTCTACGGGCAAGGTGCTAAGCATTCGCCCGAACAGGAAACACATTAACGCGGTGGTGACTGCAGCCGCCAGGCACACGGCCAGTATCGGCACCAGGTAATTGGCCAGCAGCGCAAACTGGATGCTCATCACGGTACTCACCATCATCAGGTCAACGGACGAGCCGGTAATTCTTTTCTGGGTTTCATTATCAATGCAGTGTCCATACCCAAGCCTGTTGATGACCGCCCGAAGGATCAGGCACACCACAAGCCCATGAATGAAAAACAGGTTATGACTGAACAACAAGACCATCGGCACCCCTAAAAAGGTCGCACCATCAAGCAGCGATTGCACCAACACCAGATACTCATTCGTCAGCAGGTACGCGACGCCCAGAATACTTAGGTGAAATATCAGGGAATCGACATTGGCAGAATGAGTCACCTGCCTGCCGGCTTCGGGCCGTGTGGATTGATGGTGAACACCACTGAGGAATTCTTCCGTTAAACGAGCGGCCGTGTTCTGGTTTAAGCCATTTCTGATCGCGTAACGGGCCGCAGGGACCCCAATCACAAAGGAAACAACAAACCCCATAGAAGCATAGATCAAGCCAAAGTTAACCGCGGAACTAATACCGAATTCAGATTCCCAGATGGATCCCATCGCCATCGCCTGCCCTGGGCCCTGGGTAAACCCATGGGTTACCAGAATGCCAAGATAATGGGACAACTCGCCCCCAGTCACCAGGTTGTAAGTCACCAGCACAGACAAACCAACCAGCGCCTGCAACACCAGACTCATCGTCCAGCCAATAGAGAGCCAGATACCACCCGGCTGAATCGATTTGTTGTCGGCGCTCTCTTCCTTGCCGGTCAGCACCAGCGACATAAAGCTCAGGGTGAAAAAATGGAAAGCAAAGGGGACAAAGTCCTGGCTGGTATAGCCAAAGGCATAGCCTGAGCTGATCAGCGCGAAGCCAATTAAACCGCCCAACAGACTCGCTGGAATCAATGCAAACTGGAACCATGCAATACGGGCACGTAACACCGTGCCGACAAGAATCATGGAGGCCATAAAAGCAAATGCCAGAATGCCTGAAAAGGAATCAGCCATTTCTTAAGCTTGTTGGAATGCAACCGTTAGAAATTACGTTCACCGGGATCACCGCACAAGCCAGTAGTCTAACCTGTTACGGGACGAATGGCAGGAGAATTACCACCGTCAGCACGGCGACTGCAACGACACCCAGATGTTCCTTTAGATATTCAACAAACTTTTCCATGTCCCTATTGAACACTGGATTTGAATCAACCAGAAATATCTGTTGGGAATATCTAAATAACCGCCATTAGCGGTTAGATCGACGAAG
>JABGVY010000570.1 GCA_018645845.1 Gammaproteobacteria bacterium
GATGTAGGTTGGATCGTCAGGGTCTGTAATATCGACGAATACGTTGCCTGGATGCATATCCGCGTGAAAAAAATTATCTTCAAACACCTGAGAGAAAAATATTTCCACGCCAAGATGTGCCAGTTTTTTTAGATCAACACTTTTGTCCCGAAGAGATGGCAGGTCCGTTGCGGTAACGCCGTAGATTCGCTCCATTACCATGATGCGACTAGTGGAGTGGTTGTCATAAACTTCAGGAACGAAGAGTTTGCCTGACTCTAACCAGTTGTCTCGAAGGCGTTTGCTGTTGTCTGCTTCGAGTTGCAGGTCGAGTTCCCCAAGAATGACAGACTCATAGTCTTTGACGAGAGTGACCGGGTGCAAACGCTTGGCGTCCGGCCAGAACTTCCCGAGTAGATTGGCACAAAAGTACATCAGTTTGATGTCGCGTTCGATGACCTTTTGGATGCCGGGTCGTATGACCTTCACCACCACTTCTTTTTCGACCGGGCCAATAGCCATGGTTGCGGCGTGAACCTGGGCGAGTGAAGCAGATGCGAGCGGAACGGAATCGAATGAGGTAAAGACAGAGGGAATAGGACCCTTGATTTCGCTTTCTATTATTTTTACTGCAGTGCCTCCGTCAAACGGGGGTACTTGATCCTGAAGCTTCTGCAATTCTTGCGACATCTCGTCGCTGAAGAGGTCTTTACGAGTAGAGAGTATCTGGCCGAATTTGATAAAAATAGGGCCAAGTTGTTCAAGCGCCAATCTGGCCGATTCCGGGCCCGAAGTTCGCGGTTCCGGAAATAGTTTGAGTATCCATAGTAGTGTCGCAACAGCACCCTTGCGAGCTTCGTTAGGTATGTTCCGATCCAGTCTGAGTCGTATGAAGGTTGAGAGGATTCGGATAACCCGCAAGAAGTTCATGCGGTTGGTTCCAGTCTTGGTTTCGTGCCTTGATGGATTGCCGCAATACCATTTAGCATGTTCTGGTACCGCACTCTGTCAAATCCGGCATTGCCAATCATGTCGCTGAGCGTCTGCTGGTCTGGATGCATCTCAATGGATTCCACCAGGTACTGGTAGCTGCTTTCATCGCCCGTCACCAGTTTCCCTATCTTTGGCCAGATTTTGCTGAAGCCCTTATAAGCCTTTTGGACAAGCTTGTTGTCAGGTGTTGAAAACTCGAGAATGACGAGTTTCCCGCCGGGCTTAATGACTTTGTACATCTCGCGGAGTGCGGATTCTTTTGCAGTAAAGTTACGCAACCCGAATGCAATCGTAATGGCATTGAACGATTCGTCGGGGAAGGGTAGTTTTTCTCCGTCTGCCTGCACATAACTGACATTGGTTAAAATACCACGGTTGAGCAGCTTGTCCCGGCCCTGGGAGAGCATACTTCCATTGATATCGCAGACGTAGACGCGTCCGTCCTCCCCGACGTATTCCGACAACAGGATAGCCATGTCACCGGTGCCGCCTGCTAAATCAAGGATCTGATGACCAGTGCGAGCGTGAGTCGCATTGGCAGCCATTTCTTTCATAACGCGATGAGTTCCGAGCGACATGACATCGTTCATAACATCGTATCTCTCAGCGACTGAATGAAAGACCTGGGCTACTTTGTCTGCTTTTTCAGAGATGGGTACTTTCTGGTACCCAAAATGCGTAACGTCGTCTTCTTTGTCCATACTTGGTTAGTGATGCGATTCGATCGGGGAAGTGCATTGTATCCTGTCTATCTTCCTAAGGGATATCTTTTGGGGTGACGGGGTTAAATCTGCCTCTGATCAGTTTCCGAGGGCAATAAACTGGGGGGATCGGGATTTACCGGCGGCGCCCAGTTTAGCCAGATACTGCGGCCAGTTTTTCGGGTGATCCTCTCCCAGCTGGAACAGGTATTCCCAGCTGAAGATGCCGGAATCGTGGCCATCTGAGAAGGTGATTTTTATGGCGTAGTGTCCCTGGGGTTGGATATCGAGGAACTGTACCTCCTTCTTACCATGCTGGAGGACCTCCTGCCCGGGGCCGTGACCCTGTACTTCGGCCGAAGGCGAAAAGACCCTCAGATACTCTGCTGACAGCAGGTGAGAGTCACCATTGTGGTAAACCAATTCTAGGGTGGCTGACTTTTTATGTACGTTAACTTCAGCGGGTGGGTTTGAGTTTGTCATCTTGAACAGCCTTAAAAAGAGTGAGCCGCGGTAGCTGAGTCATAGTTGATCATTCATAGTCAGAGTATAAACCGGGAAAGGTCTGAATCGTTGGCGAGGTTCTGCAGATGTTCGTTTACGTAGGTTTCATCAATGGTGATGTCACCTGCTTCCTTTGCTGCGATATCTGTGGCGTCAAAGGATAACTTTTCCAGAAGCCGTTCCATGACCGTGTGAAGCCTTCTCGCGCCAATGTTTTCCGTTTGTTCGTTAACCTGCCAGGCGATTTCGGCGATTCTGTGCACCGCTGGTTTAGCGAAGATGATGTTCAGGCCCTCTGTTTGCATCAGCGCCTGGTACTGTTCGACAAGTGAGGCGTCCGGTTCGGTCAAAATTTTCTCGAAATCCTCGATGCTGAGTGCAGAAAGCTCTACCCTGATGGGTAGCCGTCCCTGCAGTTCCGGAATAAGGTCCGAAGGCTTGGAGAGATGGAATGCACCTGAAGCAATAAACAGAATGTGATCTGTACGGATCATGCCGTACTTTGTGGACACGTTACTGCCTTCTATCATGGGCAGAAGGTCTCTTTGCACGCCTTCGCGCGAGACATCGGCGCCTCCGTGGTCTGCCCGTTTCGCGATCTTGTCCATTTCGTCAATGAAAACGATACCAGTCTGCTCTACGGCTTCAACCGCGGTACTTCGAAGCTCGTCTTCGTTTATAAGCTTAGCGGCCTCCTCGTCGGTGACGCGGCGCATAGCGTCTTTTACGGTCATCTTTTTTGACTTGTTTTTTCCTGGAGCCATGGACGAGAACATGTTTTGCAGCTGGCTGGTCATTTCTTCCATGCCAGGTGGCGCCATAATTTCAACGCCAATGGCTGTGGCCTGGACTTCCATTTCGATTTCCTTGTCGTCCAGTTCCCCTTCTCTCAATTTTTTACGAAATAACTGGCGGGTAGATGAGTTCTCATCTGAATCAGCGTCCCGTGCCGATGGCAACAAAGCCTCAAGTACCCGGTCTTCTGCGGCTTCGAATGCCCGCGGTTCTGCTTGCTTTATTTGTTCGTCGCGTAGCATTTTGACGGCGGCTTCAGCCAGATCCCGGATAATTGATTCCACGTCGCGACCGACATACCCGACCTCCGTGAACTTGGTTGCCTCTACCTTGATGAAGGGTGCCCCGGCAAGTTTGGCTAGTCGACGTGCGATTTCAGTTTTACCAACGCCTGTCGGGCCGATCATCAGGATGTTTTTAGGAGATATCTCCGTTCGAAGCTCTTCACGTAATTGCATTCGTCTCCAGCGGTTTCTGAGTGCAATGGCGACTGCCCGTTTAGCGTCATGCTGTCCGATAATGTGTTTGTCGAGATCGTGGACGATCTCCCTTGGGGTCATGTTGGACATGTGTTTCCTTTAGAAGGTGATCTCTTCGATCGTTTGTTCTTGGTTTGTATAGATGCAAATATCACCCGCTATGGAGAGGCTCTTCTCGACTATCTCTCTGGCACTGAGTTCTGTGTTGCCCAGTAATGCGAGGGCGGCTGACTTGGCGTACTGGCCGCCCGACCCGATCGCCATGATACCATCGTTAGGTTCGACGACGTCGCCATTGCCGGTTATCAATAATGAGTTTTCGTTGTCGGCGACCACAAGCAAGGCCTCGAGACGACGAAGGGCGCGGTCGGTTCGCCAGTCTTTGGCTAGCTCCACTGCGGCCAGCACCAGGTTTCCCTGGTGTTTTTCCAGCTTTCCTTCAAAGCGCTCTACTAGTGTGAAACCGTCTGCGGTACCTCCGGCAAAACCGGCAATGACATTGTCTTTATAGAGTCGTCTGACTTTCCTCGCGTTGGCTTTCATGACGGTTTCGCCCATGGTCACCTGGCCGTCGCCGCCGACGACAACGGAGTTGCCTTTGCGAACAGAAAGAATGGTTGTGCCTTCGAATTGATTCAATGGGTTTGGTCTCGTGTCTGGAATTTTGGGGCATTGGATTGCGTTAAAAGAGAGATGGGGTGTAATCCGGTAATTTTCAAGTCACTATTTGCAGTTTCAGGCGGCTGGAATCCTCATCGGAATAGAAGTTATCTCAGCCTGAGCTAGCTTGTTCTGTGCTCTATTGCGCTCCAGTTCGGAATCGAATGGGCCGACGATGATTCTGTGCCAATTGGCACCATCCACCTTCACTTCCCGGATGCTGACATCCAAACCCATGAGTATCAGGGTAGCTCTGCGCTCATCAGCATCGATGGCTTTCTTGAATGATCCTGCCTGTAATATCCACCTAGCGTTATCAACAATCACCTTTTCACCAGTTTCGGTGTATTCCTCGACGACCGGGACGACCGACTTCGGGAAAATTTCGTAGAAATCCCACTGCATGCTGTCATCTATGGCTTGTGGTTCGGCCCTGGGTTTTGCGTCATCGATTGTCAGGATGACATCAGAGGGTTTCAGGTAAAAGAGGGCAATCAGGAAAGTAATGAAAGAGCCGACCAGGAATCCTGTCACGAATGTCGCCAAAGAGAAGGTTCGCACTCGTGCCGCGCCGGATGACGAGTCGCGGGTCGATTCCTTGGGGGAGCGTTTTTTCGCGAAGTCCTGAGTCATTAAGATTCGTGTAGAGAAGTTGCAGGGAGATTGTAGGGAAACCGCTAAAAAGTATCTAGAGCGATTTGTTGATTGGAAGGCTGTGTTGACTTCGGTCGTGCGTTAAAACATGTCTGTTGGATCTACGTCGACAGACCAGCGCACCTTTTTTGAGTCGGGCAAGGCTTCTGTGGTCTGAATGATGCGGCGGACCTCCCGGTGCAGATCTGACCGATGTGTTGAGGTTACTATGAGCAGCTGCCGATAACGGCCAGCTTTTTTCTCCATGAGAGCGGGTATTGGTCCCAACAGGTTTACTGTGTTGCGTACCTGTACTTTTGCGATGATCGATTCAAGAAACGATCTGGCGGTAGTTGATGAGTTAGCCTCTGCCCTGATGATGGCATGGAACGTAAAAGGTGGTAGGCCAGCTTCCTTTCGTTCCTGGAGCAGGCCAGTCGCGAATTGGAAATAACCATCCTGAACGAGTGTTTGCATCAAGGGATGTGTGGCAAAAGCCGTCTGGATACTGACGGTGCCGGGTTTATCTGCTCGCCCCGAACGCCCGCCTACTTGCAGGATAATCTGGCCCAGTCTTTCCGTTGCCCTGAAATCTGATGAGTAGAACCCAGAGTCGATGTCTAACATTGCCACCAGTGTTACGTTGGGGAAATGGTGTCCTTTTGCGAGGAGCTGAGTGCCTACGAGGATGGCTGATTCGCCAGTGTTGATCTCTGAAATGAACGATTCCATCGATCCTTTGCGTCGGGTGGAGTCCCTGTCGATGCGCAGCACAGGAACTTCAGGGAACATTGCGGTCAGTGTCTGTTCGATTCGCTGGGTGCCCAGGCCAAGAGCAGAGAGCTGGCTGCTACGACAGGATTGGCAACGACTGATGTTGTGGCTAATGGTGCCGCAATGATGACAAACCAGCGTATTGCTATTCAGGTGGTACGTCAGTTTTGCATCGCACCGGCTGCAGTGAGCGATCCAGCTGCAATCGTTGCAGATCATGACCGGCGCGAAGCCACGCCGGTTAATGAAGATCAGGGCTTGCTCTCTATTTGCGAGTCGCTCACCAATCCGGTGGCGCAATGCCCGGGTAAGTCCATCTTTCTGCTCCAGGTGGCGAGTATCGAGGAGCTCGTAGCGTTCCGGTTCGATTCCGGGGGGGCGCGTCGCAAGTTTCAGTAGGTGATATTTACCGCTATCGGCATTATGCAAACTCTCTAGCGAAGGCGTTGCTGAACCCAGAATGATAGGCAAGCCTTCGAATCTGGCGCGCAGAACCGCGAGGTCGCGTGCTGAATATCGAAACCCATCCTGTTGCTTGTATGAAGCGTCATGTTCCTCGTCAACAATGATAGCTCCCGGAAACTTGAGTGGCGTGTAAATGGCGGATCGGGTACCCAGGATGATACCTGCTGACCCCTCTCTGGCCTGGAGCCAGCCGAGAGCTCTTTGTTTGTCTGTGAGCGACGAGTGGAGAATCGTGATTGGGACATCGAACCTGTCCTGGAATCTTGAAATAGTCTGGGGCGTCAAGCCTATTTCTGGTACCAGGATCAGCACCTGTTTGCCTGCCTTCAACAGCGGTTCTATAACTCTCAAATAGACTTCTGTTTTTCCGCTGCCGGTCACGCCGTACAGAAGGAAGGGTTTGCCGTTGGGGCGGTTTTGGACGGCGTTTATCGCCGTAGCCTGTTCCTCTGTGACCGTGATTCCAGAGTGGTTAACCGAGCCACAAGAGAAAGGGTCAAGGGGTGCCGGAACTTCCGCGTGCCATTGTGCCCAGTCCTTTTTTTGGATCGAGCGAATTGTTTGGCTTGAGATATCCATGCCGCTGAGTTCTTCTCTTGTGCGCCCGGATTGCTGCAATACACCCAGTAGTTTCCGTTGCGCATGTGCTCGCTTCAGAGATTGTTGATCAATCAGGCTTCCTGCGGGTGTTAGGGTCAACAGTTGGCTGGGGCCCTGCGGGTCTGCACCTTTTCGAAGGAGGGAGGGAAGCGCGGTCGCCAGGACTTCTCCAATTGGGTGGTGATAATAATCAGATGCCCAGCGGCATAACCTGAGAATTGGCTCAGTTAGGTTTCCTCCGGCGCCTAACACCTCAAGGACAGGTTTCACCTTTGCAATATCGATATCAGGCTGGCTGCCCACCTCAATGACAACGCCAATCAACTTCCTCGATCCAAAAGGTACTCGTACGCGCGAACCAATACCGACCCTCTCATTTGCCGGCAGGCTGTAATGGAACAGATTGCGTAATGGCGTGGGGATAGCAACTGCAACAAAAATTGTTGAATCTGGCATTGTTAACGCGCAGGAGTAAAATCGCATTATGCCACTTGTGGGGCATGCTGTAGCCCATAGATAATTCAGTCTACCCAATCCTTGTCATTCGATAGGGTTCTGGTATCATTCGCCACCTTTAAATAGCAGGGCTGCTCGAGATGAAAGCCGAAATCCATCCAAAATACGAAGAAATTACTGCGACCTGCAGCTGCGGCAATGTGATTAAAACCCGGTCGACTACCTGTGAAGATATTCACTTGGAAGTCTGCTCAAATTGTCACCCGTTCTACACAGGTAAGCAGAAAGTTATCGATTCAGCTGGCCGAATTGATCGCTTTAACAAGCGTTTCAGTAGAGGGAAATAGCTGCTGTCGATATAGAAAAAAGGCGCTTAAGGCGCCTTTTTTTATGGTTGCTTTTTATTTTGGTTTTGGTGCCCCAAGTGTCTCGCGAGCCGTGGGCCAGATCATAGTGCGGATGGGCAGTACCCGTGCTGCTGGCGCTTCGCTCGAACCAGGTTGTTGGTAGGCCCACCATTCCTTTCGACGTGAATCAGTGCCTCGCGGAGATGCTTCGGTATAGGTAACTCGCGAGCGCCTGCTGCGCGGGCACCATCCGCGAGATTCTGACATCTGGACTAATGCCCGCTAGAGATCGCGAGGCCGGCACGAACAAAAATCAGAAAATATCCTGTGTGATACTGGAATCCTCTGAATGATTCCTGATCTCAAGTGCCGGCGGCACCCTTTCTTCCCTGAAGATCTCGAAGATGCCCTTGGGGTCGGTGGGATACGTCCTGAGGCCTGTCGCAGGATCAATTTTCACTGAGACCAAGCCATCGGGTCTGGCGAGTTGCGAGGACTCAGGTTCAGGGGGTAGTGCTTCCCGCATGAACTCAATCCATGTCTCAATGGGGATCGTTGATCCCCATTCCCGGTTACCCACAGGACTGTTGTCGCTGAATCCGGCCCATGATGTCGCGACCAGATCTGGGGTAAATCCTGAAAACCAGATGTCCGCATCGTTGGTTGTTCCCGTTTTCCCGCGGAGATCTCCTCGCTTCAGGGCGCGCATTGCTTTTGTGCCTGTGCCCCGCCTGATGGCGTCTGAGAGCATGGTGTTCATGATGTGGGCGACTCGTGGTTCGATAATTCTTTTGGCCTGGTTCAGGCCCAGGCAGTTTTCAGTACAGGCGACTTCAGGGTTGGCCTGGAAGAGGGTGTCCCTGTTGATAGAGTCCAGTTCGCGAATCAGGTAGGGCGTCACTTTAAAGCCACCATTGGCGAACGCTGCGTATCCGGTCACGACCTCCAGTGGGGTCAGCGCAATGGTCCCCCCGCCAAAAGCAAGCTGGAGATCTCGGGGGAAGTTTGATGTGTCGAACCCGAACCGGGAAACATAATCGATCGCATTTTGGGGCCCATAGTCCAGGATCACCCGAATGGAGACAAGGTTGATGGACCGATACAATGCTTCGCGCAAACGGATGTTGCCATGAAAGACATCGCCGGAATTTTTGGGTCGATAAGTCTTTTCGAGCTCTTCCCCGGGTAAGACCAAGGGGGCATCGTTATAAATAGAGGCAGCGGTGAGGCCGTTTTCGATGGCCCCCGCATAGTAAAAGGGTTTGAAATTGGACCCGGGCTGACGTCGGGCCTGGGTCGCGTGGTTGAACTGTTTTGCATCGAAATCAAAACCACCGACGATCGCTTTGATGGCGCCGTCGTAAGGATCGAGCGCGACGATGGCACCTTGAATATTAGGGTGTTGTCCGAGCCGGACTGTTCCGTCATCTGAAATTTCATAACGAATGACGTCACCCGGAGCCACTATTTCGGCAGCGGTTTTGGGGCGAGGCGCCCGTCGATCTGCGTCAATGTAAGGTCTTGCCCACTTGAGTCCATCCCAGTCAATGCTGACCTCCTCAAGATCCTGGGTCAGAACACTGATTTCCGTTTCGCTAACTCTTGTAACGATGCCAGGGTGCTGGCCACCAAAGACCGCCATTGCGGACAGCGTCTTGGACCAATTCTCAGGATAGCCATACTCAGGCGCGGCAAGGTACTCGTCTGTTCCCTGGATTCTTCGATATTCCGGTCCTCGATAACCGTGTCTTCGGTCGTACTCGAGTAACTTGTTGCCTATTGCATCCTCTGCGGACAGCTGCATTTGAGAGGAGAGGGTCGTATGGGCAATCATCCCCTGGTTGTAAGCCTCGCGGCCGTATTGCTGCAGTAAGTGCTTACGTACCATTTCTGCGGCGTAAAGTGCGGGAAGTTCTACATTCCGAACGTACACCTGGGCAGTGATAGGCGAGTGAAAAGCCTCGTCGTACTGCGCCTGGCTGATCGAGCCCTGTTCCAGCATTCGGAGCAGTACGAGGTTGCGGCGCGTAATTGAGCGACGTGGACCGTTTATCGGATTTCCCGCTTCGGGCGCCTGCGGAATTCCTGCGAGCATCGCCAGTTGCGCGAGACTCAGTTGGTCAACATCTTTCCCATAATAGGTGTTCGCAGCGGCCTGGATGCCGAAGGCATGTTTTCCAAAAGGAATAATGTTGAGATATAACGTCAGTATTTGTTCCTTGGAAAGCTCTCTCTCAATCTTGATAGCAAGGAGCATCTCCTTGAATTTCCTAAGAAATCTGACCTCTATGTCCCCAGATATGTTCTTTACCAGCTGCATGGTAATAGTCGAGGCCCCGGTTCTTATCCGGCCTCGGTTGCGAACCAGTTGCCAGGTGGCGTTAACCAGCGTCACCACGTCAATGCCGCTGTGTTCAAAAAAGCGTTTGTCCTCTGTGTCCAGCAGGGCCTTGATAAATAAGGGTGGGATTTCTTCAAACGTCACTGGTGTCAGCCGCTCGCCGAATTCCTGAATCAGCAATCCATCGTCAGAGTAGATTCGAAGCGGTGCTTTTAGTGCGACCTCACTGAAGCTCCTCGTGTCGGGTATCTGGGGGTTCAGATACAGGAAAGCAGCGGTTAGAACCAGTAAAGCTGCGCTCCCGAGTCCAATCAGAAACCAGTAAGTGAGGTTGAATATTTTTTTCATCAGGGACAGCGCGTAACGAGTGAGCCTTAAAGCGGCCCCATTATAGGTGGAAAGGTCAGTCATGCGAAATTGGTAAAAAGCATTACACTATTCGCCACATTTTTATCTTGTATGTCAGCAGCAGGAAGCGTCGACCAGGCGTTCCGGGGACCAAGAAAGGGTCGAAAAATGAACGTTTTACGTCATTTTTTTCGTTTAAATGGTTTGCGCTAAGATTAAACCTGTTATTTAATGTGATTCTGCATAAAGTTGCTGTAAGTGCTCGTACTTCATAGGAAATTAGGTAAATTGGGTAAATAGGCATACAGGTATATAGGTAAATTGGGCATATAGTTAAATAGGTAAATAGGTAAATAGGTAAATAGGTAAATAGGTAAATAGGTAAATAGGAACTTAGTGTGTTCGCATTTCTAAATAAAGGACCCACCAATATATTGGGGCTTGATATCAGCTCTACCTCGGTCAAGCTGTTGGAACTGAGTAAATCGAGCGGTGGATACCAAGTTGAAAGCTATGGCGTGGAGCCCTTGCCTGAAAACGCTGTAGTGGA
>JABGVY010000421.1 GCA_018645845.1 Gammaproteobacteria bacterium
ATTTCTAAGAACCAGCTTTTGAAGATCGATAGAGGGTTGTCTTCGATAGATATTTTTTCACTACCAAAATTTCGCCATTTCCAACCGGAAGGTATTGGTCTCCTGGACGATGGTTCAATCGTCATCGCCGATGACTTTAGGAAAGGGATTGGTAGATTGACGCATTATCCGGGAATCGAATCCCTCGAGAGATTCCCCTAGCTTAAAGATCAGGAAAGACCTGGTGTCGTGTCGCTGAGTAGTGCGGTTTTTCTAATTGCAGGACCAGACCAGCGGTGGCCCGCATACTCGTGGTCCGCCTGTGCACGTTATATCTCTTCAAAGCCGGTCATGCTTCTTGAGCAGAAGTAATTTCCGTTGCGATTATTCTGGTTATTTCCTCTGGAATCTCCATAGGAAGAAAATGTGTTTTGTCCGCGAAGTAAATTTCTCTGCCGTTACGGAACTCTGAGACGAGCTTCGGCCAGGTCGGCGAAGAACTGAAATCCATGACATTACGATCCATTGCAGGTTCTTTCGCTCGCAGGATCAGTACTGGCAGGGACAGTGAACGCACTGCGTCATAGATGTCGTGGTTAGAGCGGCTGGACATATAAACGCTGGCTTCAATATGAGGGGGGCAGGCAAGTACGTAGCCCTTACCCTTCTCATTTGGCAGTAAACCGTGCCGGCAGTAATCCATCAACATTTCCGGGTCAAACAAACCAAAAGATCCCTTGGGTTTGAGTCGTTCCGCCATTTCTTCTGCTGAGTCGAATTCGTTTCGTCTTTTTGCGGTCGGGTGTTCCTCTGTGCTGTTGAACGGCGAAGACGTCTCGTCGATGAAGGCAGCTTCTTCCGGTATCACAGGATCTATGGCGATAATTTTCAAAAATCGCTGTTCTGCGTGTGGTGCAGCTCCGATCAGGGCGTGGGCCCCCATACTATGCCCGATCGCAATGATATTGTTGAGATCCAGTTGTTCAATAATCTCTCTGGTATCAGTGATCACTTCATTCCAGTGCTGCGTTTTCCTTTTTTCGCTGCGGCCATGCCCTCGCTGGTCGATACTGATGGAATGAAAGTCACCTAAGGCGTTGATGATCTTGTCCCAAACTCGCGCGTGAAAGCCGGTGGCGTGCACGAAGAGTAGGGTGGGTTTAACACCTCGGTAGGCCATACCTCTTTCGAAATACGTTAGCCGGATACCGTTGACGATCGCATTTTTTTCAATGCACTCTAGTTTGTCTGTTGTCTGCATATTAAGTTACGACTCGATTTTACTTGCTGGAGTCCACGGGCATTTCATCAATAACCCGCTCCAGTGTTGTTAAGTGTTGTGGGACGGGGAGATGCCCCCCCAGTGTCCGCAGGCAAAGGTGGCTAAGTCCCATGGTGTTCCAGTTGGACACCCGGGTTTTCCATTCGTGCTCACGGGGGCCAACTACCGCGACGCCTGCCTCCTGGCCAAACTCTTCAGGCTGACGTCCTGTTTTTTCTGCCTCAGTAAATACTGCATCTCTCACCTGGCCTAGGTCTTCTGGGGAGCAGAGCACAAACCAGCCATCACTATGTCGAGCGATCCTTTTTACTACTGGCGTTGACGGGATTGAGCGCGCGCCAATCCACATCGGGATCGGCCGTTGCTTGGGTAAAGGGTTTAGGTCTGCACCTGAGATCGTGTGGAAAGCTCCCTGGAAATTGATATCCTTTTCGGTCCACAGCTTCTTTAATAGAACCATTTGTTCATCGCACCGCTTACCGCGATTGGTAAAGTCCATATTGAGATACTGGTATTCCTCTTTGCTCCCACCAACACCGATACCCAATCGAACCCGCCCGTCAGACAGGGCGTCGAGTTCCGCTGCCTGTTTGGCGAAATGAACAGTTTGTCTTACCGGTAAAATGATGACGGAGGGCACCAGTTCGATGGTTGAAGTAATGGCCGCAAGGTAAGAGAGCAGCATCATCGGTTCGTGCAGGTATCCGGACGCTGGCCTCATTATCTGGTCAGGTACCCGAAGGTGCGTCAGTCCAAGGCCTTCTGCGGCTTGCGCGAAGTCCCGGATAGCCGTCAGGTCACCTTCCATTTCTCGTACCGGCAGGGAAACACCAATGTGCATTCTGGTCTCCAGATAATAAGGATTATACGCGCCGCATACACGCAGGGTTCATCACGCGTACGGAAAGTATCTAGTTAGAGGCGCAACGTTCGGCCATTTACATCAGGTATTGTTAACTGACTGCGATGATATTCGGGCCACTATTTCTTGGAGTTGAATCTTCGCAGTTGCGAACAGTTTCGGCGACATGGTACATCGGGTCCTTCAGCATCTGTTTCAGCTCATCGCTGGCGCCGACCCTGTTGAGTGCTTCGTCCATGCAGGCGAGCCATTGGTCTCTTTCTTTTGGCCCGATGCGAAAGGGCTCATGGGGGTCAGTCAGGCAAACCGTCCCCTTGATGGCCTGATATACCGGCGGTCCTCCCATCCATCCAGTTAGGTAGGCAGACATCATTCGTTTGATGTGATCCAGGTTTTCTGTGTGCATTGCCCTAATGTCTGCTGCTATTGGCAACTCGTCCATTGCATCATAAAAGGCACTTGCCAGGTCTTTGATACCCTGATCGCCCAAAATCTCGTAGGGCGTCTGGGGTTCAGTTATCTGCGGTTCAGTCATTTATTCTCCAGCCGCCCTGTAAGGTTTGCGGCATGTCGATCTAGTCAAGGGCTAGTTTATGAAAAAGTTTTGGCTTTGTCATCGTTGTGTCAGTGCACATATCAGCGAGCTTTATAGGCGTTAAAATCAGAGCTACGTCAAAAACGAGCAGAAGCGACTGTTTTTGATATTCTAGGGCAGGTACTTAATCAAAGGACGTAAATATGGGTGTCTCAATTGGGGCGGGCGGGTTCTCTACCAGGGAAGAAGCTAGGTCCATCATAGAAAACGAGGGTCGTTTCGCCCGGGATGGAGCAATGCAAAGCGGTGATCTGGAAGATGTGCACTGGCACAAGACCAGCCTCAAGATCTATGTACTGACGGGTAAGTTCGAAACCCGGGATGTCGTGTCGGACCAACTTTTGATTGCAGTAGCGGGAGACCTCATCAGTATCCCGCGGCAAACTTTGCATGCGGCTAGATGTCCTGAGCCAGCGACTTATGTCGTTGGGTTCGAATCCGAACAAGCGGCGAAAAATTTCAAGCCGGAAGTGCCGCAGGAATTGCCAGATTCTTAGCTCAGTGGCATCGTTTGTCGCTTTGGAGATTAGCTGTGATAACCTGTTTTCCAGCGTGGTTAATAGCGATTTAGTGCATTACTGATACGTTAGGTTGCCATCGAGTATTGGGGAGTTCACAGGAGGAACGATGAAAGAAGAATCTATCTTTATTACTGGTGCTGGCAGCGGCATGGGTCAGATGGCTGCGCGATTGTTTGCGGAGCAGGGATATCCTGTCGCGGCGCTGGATGTCAACGAAAAAGGGCTCCTGGAAACGGCCGAGAACCACCAGAACATCCGTACTTTTAACACGGATGTTACGAATTATGATGCTGTGAAGGCGGTGGTGGACGAAACCGAAGCGAAACTGGGGCCTATTAAGCGGGTTTACAACGCAGCTGCAATCATGCCGCTTGGTAAGGTGGTGGACCAGGATATTGAAATCTTCCACCGGGTGATGGAAATCAATTACAACGGTGTGGTGAATGTGAGTAAGGCTGTGATGCCCAGGCTATTGGAACGAAACGAGGGTGAACTGGTTAACTTCGCATCGCTCGCCGGGTGGGTGCCTATCTTGTACATGGCGGCTTACAACGCCAGTAAGTTTGCCGTTGTTGCATTTACTGAAGTGCTGGCGCACGAACACAAGGACAGTAGCGTAAAGGTTTTGTGTGTTTGTCCACCACCGGTAAAAACCCCCTTGCTGGACCAGGCGAGGGATACGGTCTGGCCGAAGGTGTTTGACCAGGGTGAGGCTATTGAACCCCAGGACGTGTTGGCGGCAATAGACGAAGCTGTTGCGCAAGATGAGTTATTCGTATTTCCCGGCAAACAAACCCGAATGGGTCAACGCATGCGCCGTTGGTTCCCCAACCTTATCTGGAAAAATGTCCACCAAACTGAAGGTTTCTGAAGTAGACGGAGGGAATTAAATTCTAATTCCCTCCATCTACTTCGGTATTCCGTGGGTTTAAACTTTTACCGTTACTGGCAGGTCAGTGATGCCGTGAATGAAGCTGGATGCAAGGTACTTGGGTTCCCCCGTCACTTCGATCTTTGAAAACCGCTTCATGATTTCTTCCCAGATTACCCGCAGTTGCATCTCGGCCAGGCGATTGCCTACACAGCGGTGCACACCGTACCCAAAGGCAGTGTGTTGCCTTGGATTGTCTCTGTCTATGATGAAACTATCGGCATTGTCGATTGAGTCTTTGTCCCGGTTTCCTGAGATGTACCACATACAGACCCGGTCACCTTTCTTTATCTTCTTGCCACCAAGCTCCGTATCCTGCAGTGCAGTTCGCGCCATATGTGCAACCGGCGATTGCCATCGAATCATTTCGGGCACCATTTTGGGGATAAGCCCTGGATTTTGAATTAGCTTTTCGTACTCTGATGGATTCTGGTTTAGCGCCAGTACACCACCGGAGATAGAGTTACGGGTTGTGTCATTACCACCGACAATCAGTAGCAGTATATTACCCAGCAATTCCTGTGGACTCATGTTATTTGTCGATTCGTCATGGGCTAACATCGAGATGAGATCAAACTTTTGGGGTTCGGTTTTTCTTTGATCGTAAAGCTGCTGAAAATAGTTAAGGCAGTCGAAAAGGATTTGAAACCCTTCCTCCGGCGTGTCGAAATATTCCGGGTCACCGATGTTTTGGGAAGTATCTGACCACAGGATTAACTTCATCCTGTCTTCCTGTGGAATGTCGAAAAGTGTTGCCAGCATCTGCGCCGTTAGCTCAACGGATACAGAGCGTACCCAGTTGAACTCTTCGCCAATAGGTAAGCCGTCCAATATCTGGCCTGCACGTTCCCGGATCAGCGGCTCAAGACTGACCAGTTGTTTCGGGAGGAACATCGGCGTCACAACCATACGTTGTGCATCGTGTTTAGGTGGATCTTCCATGATGAACATGGGTATGGAGAACTCGTTATCCTGGTCTGGAACGCCTCCCAGGGAAATACCACCTAGTGTTGCTTTTGAAGAGAACAGGTCATGGTGTGTATCGACGTACATGATATCTTCGTATTTGGTGACGGACCAGTAAGGGCCCACCATGCTGTCCTCCGTGTAATGCACAGGGTCTTCTTTTCTTAATCGTTCGAAGTGCGGCCAGAGAGTATTGTTAGCAAAAAGCGCAGGATGGACCGGGTCCATCTTGTCCAGTGGTACTCCGTATGCGTCGTAATTAGGGTCTATTTTGAATGCTTCAAACATCTCCCTGTTGGAAATGGTTAAGTCACCTGACCTGGTTCTGCTTACAAGTGCCTTTCGTTCTTCGTCACTACTTCCAACGTATTGTGTCACCATCACTAGTCTCCAGCCGAGGTAATGGCTTAAGACTAAACGGCAATCTGCTAATTGGCAATTATTGCTCGTCAGAACCGGGCGGAATGTAGGTTGCTTTGATTCAATTGGCGCGGCATCCTGCTGTTTTAAGTAATAATTTTGCGGAGTGTAAGAATATGGGTGATCTGAAACTGGGGTTGCAGCTGGGATACTGGGGAGCGGGCCCAAACCCCAAGATGGTGGAGATTGCACAGGAAGCTGAACAGCTTGGTTACGATGCGCTATTTACTGCGGAAGCCTGGGGATCGGATGTGTTTACCCCGCTTGCATGGATCGGCGCGCACACAGAACGGATCAGGCTAGGAACAGGTATCGCCCAGATGTCTGCCCGCGCGCCAACTGCAACAGCGATGGCGGCACTGACTCTGGATCACTTGTCCGGCGGCAGGGTTATTTTAGGAATGGGAGTTTCAGGCCCGCAGGTAGTTGAAGGATGGTATGGGGCGCCCTTTGGGAAACCGTTAGCAAGGACCAGGGAGTATGTGGATATTGTTCGTCAGGTTCTTCGCAGGCAGGAGCCGGTCAAAAACGACGGCGAGCATTACCCGTTACCCTACACGGGTGAAGGTTCCTGGGGCCTGGGTAAGCCACTGAAGTCCATTACCCACCCTTACAGAGAAGATCTTCCGATTTTTCTGGGTGCAGAAGGGCCGAAGAATGTTGCAATGACGGCCGAGATTGCTGATGGTTGGTTACCGCTCTATTACTCGCCCTATCGTCAGGAAGTCTATGCAGACCAGATAAAAGGAGCGAAACCTGGTTTCGAGATCATGCAGGGAGTTTCGGTCATCATCAATGATGATGTCGAAGAAGCATTGCAGCCTTTGAAGCAAAATCTTGCCCTTTATATCGGTGGTATGGGAGCAAAATCCCGCAATTTCCATAATGAACTGGTTAAGCGAATGGGTTTTGAAGAGGCTGCGGAAAATATTCAGGATCTTTTCCTGGCGGGCAAGAAGGATGAAGCCGCCGCTGCTGTTCCTACAGAGCTTGCCGACGAGATTTCTCTCGTCGGGTCCGTTGACAGGATCAAAGACAGATTGCAGGCCTGGAAAGATACGCCGGTCACCTCATTGCTGGTATCAACTCGCAGTATAGGTCAGCTTAGGACGTTTGCTGATCTGGTCCTTGGGTCCTGAATTGGAAGTGATGTTTCCGGTCATCTTTGATTCTTCATCTGAACCCGTTTCCACTGAGGAATGGGTTCGGCAAAACCGGGTGGCAATAGACAGGGGTTTGAAAGAAGCCGGCGTGGTCCTCATTCGAGGGCTCGCAATGCAGAACCCTGGTGACTTCAACAGATTTGTTGCTGCGTTTGGGTTGCCGGTGTTTTCGTATCAGGAGTCACTTTCTAACGCGGTTCGCATAAATTATAGCGACAGGGTGTTTACTGCAAATGAAGCGCCTCCGGAGGTAGAGATTTACCTTCATCATGAAATGGCTCAAACGCCCGTTTCGCCGTCGGTTCTTTTCTTTTGCTGCATCTCAGCAGCGGAGCAGGGTGGAGCGACACCGGTGTGTCAGTCTGATCAACTCTTAAAAGCTTTTAGCCTCAGTCATCCAAAATGGACGGAACAGCTGGCGCTCAAAGGTCTGCGGTATGTCACACGAATGCCTGCGGTTAGCGATGAATCGTCGGGGCAGGGTAGAAGCTGGTGCAGTACCCTAAACGTTAGTGACAAACATGAAGCAGAGAAGAAGCTGGTGTCTATGGGTTACGCTTATTCTTGGCAGAGCAATGATGGGCTTGAGACTGTTTCTCCTGTTTTGCCTGGAATTATTGACCTAACTAATGGCAGGCAAACTTTCTATCATCAGTTGATCGCTGCTTACAGGGGTTGGCCTGGTGTTCGTCAAAACCCCGCAAGTGGAGTTATGTTTGGTGATAAAACTGAAATACCAGTGGGGCTGCTTGAGTCTCTGTGCGCCATGGCCGGGGACTACACAACAGACCTGCGATGGGCTGACGGTGAAATAGCGATTGTGAATAACAAAATGATAATGCACGGCCGCAGACCATATTCCGGTAGCCGAAAAAGGCAGGTGTTGGTGAGTATGGCGCCCTGAGGGAAATGTAATGCTTAAGTTGTTTCATGTGCCGTGGACCCGGTCGACAAGAATCATCTGGTTATGCGAAGAGCTTGGCGTGCCTCTAGATATAGAAACCGTGTCGTTTTCACCTGAGTTTAGAATGAGTCCGGTGTGGCTTACGAAGAATCCGGTAGGAAAAGTGCCTGTACTGGAAGACGGTGAGCTCTCGATGTTTGAGTCCGGGGCGATGGTGCAGTACATAATGGACCGATATGGTAACGGTCGGCTGCAGCCAATGGCAGGTACGTCGGAACATGCGCTATATATGCAGTGGTCATGGTTTGGTGAGGCAACTTTTGCTCGCCCTTTGGGTGAAATCGTCAATCATAGGCGTAACTTTGACCCGGAAATTCCCGCGGTGGTTGAAGAAATGGCGAACCGGGCACTTCTTTGCGTTAAGGCC
>JABGVY010000524.1 GCA_018645845.1 Gammaproteobacteria bacterium
CCAGCAAATCGTCAGAATATCGTCTGCGCTTCTATCGAGAGAAGCGGTGTAAGCTCGCCAATTTGCATGGTCGTCCCGATCGTCTAGATTGATGCTGGTTGCGTTGCGTACGGATTGTCCGAAACACAAGGTAGGGCATACGCCTTCGAGAGCAGGCATTCTGGTTTCGGCGAAGGCATTGCCTTTTAGATGCGAGGTGCTGATGTACGCGGCGGGATTGACTTCACTGGCGACGTGTTTGAGTTCAAACAGGTCATATTGCACGGGCACAGGGCTGATGATGACACCAAGCCGGTCGAGTGCGAAGTAGGTGATGGCAAGCTCTGCAATATTGGGTAAGTGAACAATGACAATATCGTTTGTTCGCAAGCCGGCGGCATAGAACTGACATGACAATGCTGAGACTTTTTCAGCCAGGTCTTCGAAGGTAAGTCTCTGCGGACTTCCCTCAGCAATGATTGCTCGCTCGGGTTGATCGATGAGCGCCCACTGCCGGGGCCTTGTGGAGACCGCCAGATCAAGCCAATCGCAAAGTTTTTCATCCCCCCACCAGCCATTGGCACGGTATTGATCTATCAGCGTCTGTGGTGTCGTTTTCATTGGGCCTGCTTCCTTAATTACGAATTGCGGACTAACGGATGCTACTGAAAATTAGGTTCGTATTTTTTGTGATCACCGGTTACTAGCCATAGTACAAAATATTGTATATGTGTGTGATAGCTAGATCGTATTTTTTTTAAATCAATGACCGGCGAGTGAGCGATCGCCCTGCATCAGTCGAGAAGAGCTTAATGTCGCTTTGCTCGACGGGGCTGCTGAACATGCCGGCCCGCCAATTTTCTTCGTTAACCTGGGCGGGTGTTGGCACCTTGGCCAGATTGAATGAGCTGACTTTGCGCAGGCATAACAGTTGGCTTATCATCCTCATTCTTAACGACGCAAGTCGTGCTCGCAGCAGTAAGAGCGCATGAACTGTCTGCTGCAGTGAAATAATCAGTAGTGTTATCCAGGGTTGGGATAGATTTTATGGCGTTTCATTCGCTAACGAGAAGGGCTCTATTGAACGCAATGGCCGGTCTGATGGGCTATTCCGCCCTGATGAAAACTGCCTGGGCCAAGGCGTCAGTATTCGAATTTCCATTGGGTAAATCCGGTTTGCGATTGCTCAATGATCGACCACTCAATGCGGAGTCGGTACCGCACCTGCTAGACGATGATGTCACCCGAACCGCCCATTTATTTATTCGCAATAATGGTTTGCCACCAGTCGATGCTGATATTGCCAAGTGGACATTATCAGTTGATGGTGAATCTGTGGTTAGCCCGTTGACACTTTCGGTATCGGAATTAAAGTCCCGTTTTGAAAATGTTTCATTACAGTTGACCCTGGAATGTGGTGGTAATGGTCGGGCAGAGTTCGAGCCTTCTGTGCCCGGTAATCAATGGACGCTGGGCGCAATCGGTTGCCCGCAATGGCAAGGTGTTCGTTTAAGAGACGTCTTAAACGAAGCGGGAATCAAAGACGATGCGGTGTATCTTGGTTTTCATAGCGCGGATAGGCATCTTAGTGGTGATGGATCGAAGGAAGTCATATCCAGAGGTATCCCCATCGAGAAAGCCATGGCCGATGATGCGATGATCGCCTGGGGAATGAATGGCCTGGATTTGCCCCCTATACATGGCTATCCATTAAGGTTGGTCGTTGCGGGCTGGCCTGGGTCGGTGTCCGGAAAATGGCTGACACGTATCAGCCTGCGAAACCGGGTTCATGATGGCGCAAAGATGCTTGGGAAATCGTACCGGGTGCCGCGCTTTCCTGTCGCGCCTGGGACCACGGTGGCAGACGATGACATGATGATTATCGCAGCCATGCCCATAAAATCATTAATAACCGCACCACAGACTGATCGGCAGCAGGCAATAGGTGAGTTATTAACGGTCCGTGGTCACGCCTGGGTCGGTGATGACGAGGTTAAAACCGTTGAAGTATCTATCGACTTTGGTGAAACCTGGCAGGTCACCAAACTGTCGTCAGCGGTGAACCCGGGCGCGTGGCAACATTTTCAAACTACCATCCAGTTTCCCTCCAAGGGTTACTTCGAGGTTTGGGCGAAGGCTTCAGATTCAGTGGGGCGGAGTCAACCAATGGTCATGCCCGCCTGGAATCCGAAAGGCTATTTGAATAACGCCTGTCACCGGGTTTCGGTTCATGTGGTTTAGGCTTTGCTTTCTTTTGGCATGGTCGACTGCCGCTGTAGCGGATAACGACCCTGTCACCGGTCTTGCGCGCGCAGAAGGAGTTGAACTCGTCGGAGCGCACTGCCTTGTCTGTCATTCATCGCGGTTGATCGTGCAAAACCGAATGTCCCGTGAGGGTTGGTTGCAGACGATTCGTTATATGCAGAAAAACCATAACTTATGGCCTTTAGGCGAAGCCGAAGACTTGATCGTTGATTACCTGGTGGTTAATTACGGTCCGCTAATGTCTTCAAGCCGGCGTCGAGGGAATTTGCCTTATCTGGACTGAACGTTCGGTGATCTGAAGAGCAGCCGGTTTACAGTCTTGAGCGAATTATTGCGATACCCCGTGTTGATAGGCCAGCTGTTTGAAGGTGCTCAGAGCAGGTCAGCAGGCTGGCTTGCTGCGGTTAGCTCTGATTCTGGTCACATTCCGTTACATTAGTGCACATTGGCTCCAATCCCCGTTTACAAGACACCCTTACAATCTCCTCCCATAAACCAAACAGGTTAACGGGTGAACAACATGTACAAGACTATTCTGGCTTTCTTACTCATCGCACTGACTACAGGCTGCTCTACTTACAGCGGCACACAGTCTACTGCTGAAATGGAATTCTGC
>JABGVY010000331.1 GCA_018645845.1 Gammaproteobacteria bacterium
ACTATCAATCGTCCTGTTGAGCTTCTAAAGGAGGTGGATGATATCGATGAATTTGCAGCCTGCGGTACCGCGGCGGTGATATCACCCGTAGGAAAGATTCGAGTGGGTGATCATTGGTATCGCTTCCATGGCAATGGCGAGTCTATTGGGCCAACAACCCAGGCGCTTTACGACCACCTAACAGCAATCCAAAGGGGAGAGCGTGACGACCCATTCGGCTGGACGCGAGCGGTTTAGGCCAAGGCATCCAATCAAAAAGGATTAGCCCACAGGGAGCGATCAATCTCCAGTAATACCTGCATTGGCTTTGAGCACATCTTGGTTTGTCAGATGAAGCCTTAGAAATTGTTAAACGAAAGCTGCTGACGAAAATAAGAAGCCTACTTTGACAATTTCGCTCATTGCGTAGGTGCCAATGCTCATCACCAAAACGTGGTCACCCGCAACGATGGTTCGCGATGCCTCGGTGCGACGATGAGGGCATTGACCGGTTTGCAGCAGAGCCCGAGTGGAGGATGTCATCGCATAGCTGACCAGCACTTCTATTAATGGCCTTTGGGCATTTGGTAAGATCAAGCATTAACACTTCTCGAGTGAATGAGTGATGACAAATAAAGCCATAAAGATATTCTCTTATCTGCCCAATCCACGTGTTTGGAAATCGCTTGTCGCTGCTCAATTTTGCGGCGTCGCCCTGGAGGTAACCGGTGATAAACCGGCGAACCTGCAGAACTGGCTATGGGATTATGATGCACGGCAATTAAGCGAAAACGAGAGAGTTGACGATAGCCCTCATGCAAGAGTCAGCAAGCGCGGTTTCAGCGGTACGCTTTTTAAGACGGATGCTTTCCTTCAGGCACATCCTTTCGGTACAGTGCCCGCGGCGTTTGGGGATGACGGTAGCATCGGCATTTTCGAGTCAAATAGCATTTTGCGGTCGGTCGTCCGCGCGGCTGAAAATGATAACGGGCTTTATGGGGCAAGCGGTAACGAAGCGTCCAGGATCGATAGTTTTCTCGATGCAACGCTAGTACTGGCGCGAGAAGCCCAGGTCTATCTTTTGTCAATGAATGAACTCTCGCCTGCGACCCATGAGAGGATGAGATCAGCCTACGAGTTTTATCTGTCGGGTATCGATCAGGCACTCACGACGAATAACTATGTGGCGACTGATAAGTTGACGATTGCGGATATAGGGTTTGTCTGTGATTTAGGACAGTTTTTGCGGGAAAGGCTGCTTAAGTCGCGTTTAAACGACCAAGGCTTTGAGGTCATTAGCCAAGACATGGAACAGGAATTCCCCCGGGCCGCCGCTCATCTGAAAACACTGAGTGCAATGCCACAGTTTTCAGAGCATTTAGGTGATTATCTTTCAAAAGTGTTGTGATTTTATTTCGCATCTTGCCTGGGCTCGCGACTTCCTAACTGCGTAGCCGCTCTGCTAGGATTTGCACTATCTAACATAGGACCAACAATCGCTGCACCCCGCATCACGCTATGTGGGACTAGTATCTCGAAAAGCGCACGGGCCGACGAGTATCCATGGACGGCGAAATACCTCAGACTTGGGCTCTTGAGACTGATCCCTTGACCAGAGCATTGTTTGCGGCAGTACAACTAATTATTGAGTAGGTTAAAAAACGACTATGATATCCACAGACTGTCTCCGAACCCTGTCAGGCCTGATATTACTGATCATTATGCCACTGGGCCACGCACAGTCGTTACCCACCCTGCCTGAAGACGATAACCAACTCGCCTACGAAATCTATAAAGAACTCATTGAAACCAACACCACGGATTCCGCTGGTGATAACACCCTGGCAGCGGAAAAAATAGCCCGCTGGCTCAGCGCTGCCGGGTTCCCCCAGGAAGATATATTTGTCGGTGGCAAGAAAGAAAAAAAGGGCAACCTGGTCGCCAGACTACATGGCACCGGGGCAAACAAACCTTTCATCCTGCTGGCGCACCTCGACGTTGTAGAAGCTAAAAGATCAGACTGGACCATGGACCCGTTCACACTTCATGAGACCGACGGTTATTTCTATGGCCGCGGCACAATGGATGACAAGGCCCAGGCTGCCATTAATACGGCGAATATGATCCGGATGAAGCGAGACGGCTACCGGCCCAATCGCGACATTATTCTGGCGTTAACAGCTGATGAAGAGGGCGGCGGCAACAATGGCGTTTACTGGCTGCTGCAACATCATCCAACTCTTATCGATGGCGTGTTCGCTCTGAACGAAGGCGGTTACGGCCTTATCCAGGATGGCCAGCGGATTGCCAATTCTATTCAGACTGCAGAAAAGATTTATGAGAGCTTTACCGTGACCGCCACCAATTCAGGCGGACATTCGAGTATTCCTCGTCGAGACAACGCTATTTATGATCTCTCTGAAGCGTTACTTAACATTCGCGAATATGACTTCCCCTTGATCTTTAACGACGTGATGCGGCTGGGATTCGAACGCCTGGCCCAAATCAGCCCAGGCCAGTTAGGTGAGGATTTGAAAGCCATCCTACGTGAACCCCCGGACCCTCAGGCACTGGCCCGGCTGGGCCAGATCCCCTCCATCAACGCATTACTACGAACCACGGCAGTGGCAACCATGCTGGAGGGAGGGCACGCGCCCAATGCGCTGCCACAAAGTGCAACTGCTGTCGTTAATGTCAGAATGATGCCAGGCCAAAATGTAGAGGATGTTCTGGACACCCTGGTGAAGGTGGTTGATAACCCCGCTATTGATGTTGTTTTTACCGGCGGCGGGCGACCTTCGGACCCATCTCCCCTGACAGAAGAAATCATCGGCGCCGTGGAAAGCACCACCCAGGAAATGTGGCCCGGGGTGGTGGTCTTACCAACTATGACTACCGGTGCGACCGACGGCGCCAAAATGCGCAATGCCGGAATCCCTACCTATGGAGTATCCGGCCTGTTCGTCGACCGAAACGACGTGCGAGCACACGGCCGCGATGAACGCCTGCTGGTCAAATCTTTCTACGAAGGCTACGAGTTTATGTATCGGCTGATCAGGAAACTAAGCTCCTAACAGAGCTTAACTATCCTTGCTGGCCCGCGCTTAAAACACAATAATTCCGAACTCAATAATTCTTCTTCACGATGAGACAATTTCACGGTGAGAGAATGCTTCCATCAGAATAGGATCATTGAAAAAACAGGCGCCTCAGCTGAAACAGGTATGATGAAAATGTGAAAAGCGCCAACAACAAGCGCCAACAACAGCCGGGTCCGATACTCGGGGAAATAACGTAGAAGGGATAATAATGCTGCTGAAAACTCTACTTGGTTCACTATTTTTTGTCGCCGGTCTTGCAGGCGCGATGGAGCCTCGAAGCTCGGTCGATGAGCCTACTGATGCTGGCGTTAGTACAAAACAAGCCCCCATCGACTGGCAATTCCCCAAAGACAGAGAGATCGAAGAAGGCACTCTCACGATCCATGCACCACAGGTCGTCTCCTGGGAGGATTTTGAAAAAGCGTCTCTCCTGATAGCCGTTGAGTTTCAGTCCAATAAGAAAGATGCTCCACGAATTTACGCTACGGTCGAGCTTTCCAACCAAACTGAGATCGATATGGCGCAACGGCTGGTTATCATCACTGAACCCAGGGTCGAAAGAGTAGTCGTTGCAGAAGAGCGGATGCAGGAATATGCCGCCAAACTTTCGAGCGCCCTACAGCGTGACAGAATTACCATTCCACTGGATATTTTCCTGGTTTCCCTTGCTCATGACGTCCTGGAGAGCGAAGAGAACGATGGGTTCAACCCGAACCCACCAGATATCCTGGTCGCTGACTCCCCCACGATTATCTTAAACATCAGCGGTGAACCACTTGTCATGCCGATGGCAAGCACTGGGTACTCCATCATAGGCAATTCGAACTGGCCATTGCTGAAGCTCACTAAGTCAGAAAACTACTACCTGCTTCACAAGCAGACCTGGTGGATGACGGAAAATCTTGACGGCCCCTGGCAGAAAATGGCTGGTCGCCCCGCAGGACTCGACGGGCTAGACCCCGAAGGAGAGTTCAGCCAGTTCTTGACCCAGACAGCGAACACAGGTGACGTCAGCATTCACCACGTGACCAAACCCACTGAACTCATCACCATCGATGGGGAGCCTGAAATAGAAGCAATAGAAGAGGCGCAGGGCCTGAGTTTCGTCAGCAACACCCAGAGCCCGCTTTTCGTCTACAAGTCCACAGTCTACTTTCTGGCTTCCGGGCGATGGTTCGCAACAAATGACCTACAAAGCGGCACGTGGAAGATGCTCAGGAAACTCCCCGGGGTGTTTTCAAACATCCCCGCAGATCACGGCATGGGCTACGTGCGCGCGTCGGTCCCGGATACCCTTGAGGCTAGAACAGCGCTGCTTGAAGCCAGCCTGCCGGAGAAAAAGACGGTGCCCGCTAACGAAAGTCTGGTGCTCGAAAACCAGTACGTTGGCGAGCCAAAGTTCGAAAGAATAGCCAATACATCGATTACCCGGGCAACTAACTCCGGGTATGAGATCTTTCTGCACCAGGGCGTGTTTTATCTCTGCTACGAAGGTGCCTGGTACCAGTCCGATAATGCAAAGGGCCCCTGGACGCCAGCATTCCGCGTACCAGACGATCTGTATAACATCCCCGCCAGTTCATCGAGCTACCCTGTCACACAAGTGAAGGTTGCCTCTAGCACCAGCACCAGCGTGGTCTATGTCGCATCTAACTCGTATTACAGTGGCATCTACAGCTATTACGGGATGCCTGTCTACGGCACCGGTTGGTATTACCCGCCTTACTACGGGTATTACTATCACTACGGTCGCTATCCCTATGCTTACTACCCCTACTACCGTTCTTATGGCTACGGCAGCTACTACAATCCCCGAACGGGCACTTACGCAAACCGCTCTGTCTGGGCAGGCCCTTATGGAGGATATAGCTATAACCAACACAACAATCCCAGGACAGGTCGATATGGTTATGTAGAAACAGCGTGGAACAGTAACGAGTGGGCGAGCTATGGAGAAACCTACAATCCCCGCACGAACATCTCTACAGAGACAAAAAGGTACTATTCAGATGACACTAATCGCTTCGAAATGGAGCGAGATATCACCCGTGGCGATCAAAGTATCGAGACCCGCAGGGACGTTGACATTGATGACGGTTGGGCAAAAACGACCCGGGAAAGTTCCGAGGGCGACAGCATGGTTATGGAGCGCCAGCGCGAGTCTGATGGCAGCTATTCAAGCGAGGGCAGCATTACAACCAGAGAGGGCAAAACTGCCAAGATAGAAGGTCAGATTGACAACGGTCAAAGACGAACAGAAATCACCGGTGGTGATGGCGGCAAAGCAATCTCTGGGGGCGATGGGCAAAACAGGGGAACGGTAGGCAAGGATGGCGAGGGCAACCTCTATGCTGGCCACAATGGCAATGTCTATAAGAAAAGTGGAGACAACTGGTATTCCTATGACCGGGGGGATGGCTGGAACGAAATGAACAAGCCTGACGGCGGACCGCGAGCCGAGATGGCAGCGGGCAAAATCGACAATCGCACCAGGCAGCGTATGTCAGAGAATGCCGGCAAAGCAAGGACCCAGGCAGGTTCATTTCCCGATTATAGCCAGAGGCAACAAACGACCCGGATGAACCAGCTGCAACGAGATTCACGATCGCGGAGTCGAGGTAACCAGCAGTTCCAATCCAGAAGGAGCAGTAGCCAGTTTAACCGCAGCTCAATGGGTGGGCGAGCGGCTAGAGGCGGTGGTATGCGAGCAGGTGGCCGCAGGCGCCAATAGGCTGTCAGCAATCAGAAGGAACGCCAGAGACACCTTCGATCAGGACAGTTATATTTGTACATTGATGTTGTAAACTCATTTTCGATACCCAATTTCGTCAAACATTTGAGTTGCCAAAAGGATTGTGTGTGGATAACCGAGGGGCGGATTGATGGAGAACCTTTCCAGTCAGGCAGATACAGAAACTATCATCGAATGTCTCGTGCGAGATGGAGCTGTGATAATCGAACAGTTGGCCCAGGCACCTCTGCTGACAGTGATCATGGATGAACTCAGACCACATTTTGATCAGGAGGGCGCCAAGTTTCAAAATGATTTCAACGGCTACCAGACTCTGCGCCTGGGCGCAGTGCTTGGCCTGGCGAAACATACGGCAGACCTGATTGCCCATCCCCGGGTGCTGCAGGTAGCCAATGCAGTGCTTGGTTCGAATTGTGAATGTATCAGACTTGGCAGCACCACCGCGATTGAGATCTATCCAGGTCAACCCGTGCAGGAATTGCACGAGGATGACAGTTTTTACCCGATGAAAATACCGGATGTAGAGTTCCAGCTTGGCGCCATGTGGGCGCTCGATGACTTCACGATTGAGAACGGTGCCACCAGGCTTGTTCAGGGCAGCCACTGGACCGGGACAGTCACTAAGATCGATGAGGCCTCAGCCGTTAGTGCCGAGATGCCAAAAGGGTCTGTGCTGTTGTATTTCGGGTCTCTCTACCATGGAGGCGGCGCCAACAACTCAAAGCTTCCCCGGGCAGGGTTAATCAATACTTACGCCCTGGGTTGGCTTCGTCAGGAAGAGAACCAGTATCTGTCGGTACCTCGTGAAATGGCGGACAGTTATCCTGAAACCGTTCGAAGGCTTATGGGTTACCAGGCTCATGGAAAATATCTCGGGGTGTTTCCTGCTGACCCGGATGGACGTTGGTACGAGGCCTGACATTCCAGACGCAGTATTTCAACGACTAACTTCGGATACGAACCATTTCCGGGTCGTAAAAAGGTTTCAGCGAGACATCGGCTGGGTAAACCCTCCCTGCAATCACCACGGTCCATTCGCCTTCTGACAGGTAAGCCGCATCGACAGGGTCGCCTTCAACCATAGCGAGACCGATGCCCGCGCCCAGCGTATGGCCGAAAGAACCTGCACGGATGGAGCCCACCGGTATTCCGTTTCGATGCACAATTTCGTGGTGCATTAATATAGGTTCCGGGTCACGCAACAAAATGGATACCAGACGATGTGTGTACTTGATATTGGCTTTGCGCTCGATACTGGCGGCTTTACCAATGAAGTCACTGTCTTTTTTCAATCGAACGGCGAAACCCAGGCCGGTTGAAAAGGGGTCATCCATGTTGTCGATGTCGTGGCCGTAATCACGATATCCTTTTTCAAGGCGCAGACTGGCCAGCGCCTTTAGGCCGGCATGGCGAAGCCCAAACTGTGCGCCTGCCTGAACAATACGGTCGTAAACGTGCAGTGCCTGTTCACTAGGAATATTCAGTTCGTAACCCAGTTCACCCGCATAGGTGATGCGCACACACAGCACACGGCCAAGGCCGATATCAATTTCTCGAGCGGTACGAAACGGAAAAGCCTCGTTGGACAGATCGGCGCTGGTGATTGATTGCAGCAACTCACGCGATCGAGGGCCCTGTATATTCAACTGACCGTAGCCGGACGTCACGTCGGTAACAAACACATGTTGATCGGCACCAATGTGGCGTTTCATCCATGTCTCGGTATGACGATGGGCGACATCCGAGGTGACGACCATGAATTTTTCGGTGTCCAGTTTGATGACCGTAAGATCCGCCTCTAGCAGGCCATCATCATTTAACCACTGGGTGTAAGTAATTTTTTCGCTATCGCCATTGACCTCATTGGCTGACAGGTAGTCCAGAAAAGTACCTGCATCCCGGCCCTGTACCAGAAACTTGCCCATGAAACTCATATCCATGGCGATCACATCTTCCCGACAGGCACGGTGTTCAGCTTCCCAGTGCGGGAACCATTGCGGACGGCCATAGGTGAGCGGGCCCTGGTCAGGTTGTTGTCCTTCAGGTGCGTACCAACCAGGGCATTCCCAACCACTCACGTCGCGAAAGTGCGCGCGTTGCGCCACAAGACGCTCATGAAACGGTGAGCGGCGAGCACCGCGAGCAGTTTCTGGCTGACGATCCGGGAAATGGCAGGCGTAAACCAACCCCAGCGATTCGAGCGCACGTTGCCGTCGATATTCGGGATTACATTGGTACGCGGAAAAACGATCGATATTGAAACCGGTGACATCAACATCGGGTTTGCCGTTGAGTATCCAGTGAGCAATGACTCGGCCATAACCGCCGCCGGTAATAATGCCTACGGAGTTAAGCCCTGCGGCAACGAAATAATTACGCAGCTCTGGCGCTTCACCCATGACCGGTGCAAGATCGGGGGTAAAGCTTTCGGGACCACAGAAAAATTTTCGGATGCCGACTTCTCTGGCGATGGGCACTCTCTCCATTGCTTTTTCGAGAAACGGTGTGAGGCGATCCCAATCGGGAGGCAGTTCACCGAATGAAAAATCGTCGGGAATCCCCTCTAATTGCCACGGCCTGCAGTCAGGCTCAAACAGACCAATCATCAGGCCGCCTGTTTCCTCGCGGTAGTACGCATACTTCGATGGGTCTTCCAACACCGGCAGGTCTTTGGTGACGCCTTCTATGGATTCAGTAATCAGGTAATAGTGTTCAGCTGCCTGGTTAGGAATCACCACTCCATTTTGTTCCCCTAACTGGCGAGCCCACATCCCTGCGCAGTTGACGACAAACTCACAGCGAATATCTCCCCTGTCAGTGCGGACACCCGAGACAGCACCATCGGTGGTCAGTACTTTACGGATAGGCGTTTTCTCGATCAGCTTCGCGCCTTTCATGCGCGCACCCTTGGCCATGGCCATTGTGACGTCTACCGGATTAATACGGCCATCGTGCTCTGCATAGAAACCAGCCTTAATGTCATCCACATCGGCTAATGGAAACAGGTCCTTTATCTCCGCGGCTGAGAGTTCGTGGATATCAGTGCCGTGGAGTCGGTTAAAGGCTGCGATACGGCGATACTCTTCAACGCGGTCTTCATCTGCAGCAAGTTCGATAAACCCGCTGCCTACAAACCCCGTCTGTTGCCCGGTTTCTTCCTCCAGTCGATCGTACAGATTCCTCGCATGTTTACGGATATCAAGGAGGGTTTCAGAGCCGGAGCCAAAATTGGTGAGTAAACCTGCTGCATGCCAGGTTGTGCCGGAGGTCAATTGGTCGCGTTCCAACAAGACGACGTCGCAGCCTTCTTCTGCCAGATGGTAGGCCACCGAGCAGCCAATGATGCCGCCGCCGATAATCACAACGCGCGCCGAATCGGGTAATTGTTGGTCAGCCATTGTTCTTACTCCGTGAGAGAGGTTGAATGTACTCCAAACCCCGCAATTGTAGAAGATAGAATAATAGCTGCTTTATAGAGAATAGGACTACCCGCCTATCGGCAGCATGTTGGACCCAGAGCGCCATCTTACAACCTCTCAGAGGATCCACTTAAACCCTGTAAAACTACAAAAAGGTCTCAAACCACGAAAAGGTTTTGCTTTATGATTGGGCCAATAGCCTGTCACCATCGTTTTCTCCTGCAGGCCCAGGCATTACAGGGCATAGCCACTCATGTATTCGACGGAAAGCTATCTAATAACCAGCGCAGCTATTTGATGCGTTCTGTGCTAGAAAACACGAAATGGGAAATAGGCGATTCGCGGAAGAACACCCGCTACAGGAGCTATGGTGAAAAAGCTGAAACTCGGGATGAATCAACCGATCACACGGCGAGACTTTATTAGCGGTGCCGCGGTTTCTATCAGTGGCAGTCTGATATGGCCATATGCTGAGGCAGCAAAGCCGATACAGGCTACTGAGGCGCTGGTTAACAACTATCCTCCGATTCTCGACGGTATGCGCGGTAGTCATGAAGGATCCTACGAAGTTGCCCACAAACTCCGCGACGGCGTTCGCTGGGACAACCCGAAGGACAGCGGCGAGGGATACGACCTTGTTGTTGTAGGCGGAGGGCTAAGCGGGCTTGCATCCGCCTGGTACTATCGAGAAGCGAACCCGAATGCACGAATTCTGATTCTCGACAATCACGACGACTTTGGCGGCCATGCGAAGCGCAATGAGTTCTGGCACAACGAGCGCATGATACTTTCCCACGGCGGAACAGAAAACATCGAGAACCTGCATCGCTACAATGACCGAGGTCGCCACCTGCTTAATTCATTAGGCATCGATGCAAATCGATACAGCGAATTTCACGATGAAAAACTGTACGCATCCTACAATCTGAATTGGTCCGTCTTTTTTGATCGCGAGACGTTTGGCGAAGACAAACTCGTCGTCGATCCCGGCAAACCGTCGTGGCCTGAATTTTTCAAGAAGACCCCCCTGTCCAATGCTGCGCAAAAAGAACTGGTTCTGCTCTATGAATCCGACATTGACTATTTGAAGGATCTCAATCCAAAAGAAAAAATCGCGTTCCTGCAAAAAACCAGCTATGAAAAATATCTTTTAAAGGTGGTTGGAATAAGTCCGGAAGCGGTCTCCTTTGTGTGGCGTTCAGCAACCTGGGCGATTGGTTTCGATCAACTCTCCGCGTGGGTGGCGAAAGAAAGCGGCTGGCCAGGCACAAGCGGTCTTGGAAAACTGGCTACCAACCCAGAGCTGGCAAGCAAGGAGCCTGTGTTCTGCCAGTTTCCGGATGGCAATGCGACCATCACCCGGCTTCTGGTCCGCTCACTCATTCCTGATGTAGCGCCAGGAAAGTCACTGGATGATGTAGTGACTGCCCGTTTTGATTACAACGCAATTGATCTGCCCAACTCATCTGTACGTGTTCGTCTTGACAGCACCGTAATCGACGTCAGGCACAAAGGTAAGCTGAATGGTGCCGAGCCAGTTGAGATCACATATGTGCGTGATAATCGTGCCTACCGTATTGAGGCAGAGCGATGCATCATGGCCTGTTACAACTCAGCTATCCCGCATATTTGCCGTGAATTGCCTGACGAGCAAAAAGATGCCTTGTCCCTGGCCATAAAGGCACCACTCATCTATACGAATGTTTTAATTCGAAACTGGGCTTCATTCGTAAAGCTCGGCATTCGGGGTGCGCGTTGTCCCGGCAGCTATTTCGACTCAATCGACCTGACCGAACCGACAAACATCGGCAACTATCGCCATGCAGGAAAGCCGGAAGAAGCGGTGGTTTTGCGCCTGTTCAGGGCACCTCTGGTTGCAGAGATGCGCGGTCAGCCCGTGCCAGAACAATGGCGTGCAGCACGTACTTCTTTACTCCACACGACTTTTGAAACTTTTGAGCGAAATATCAGAGATCAGCTTGGTCGCATCCTGTCACCCGGTGGATTTGACCCGAGACGCGATATTCTAGCGATTACCGTCAATCGTTGGCCCCATGGTTATGCCTACGGTCATGATCCTGAATCTGGCCAGGTAGCCTGGATGCTGGATGAACTGCCGCCAGAACGATCACCCTGGATTACCGCACGCAAAGCGTATGGGCGAATTGCAATCGCCAATTCAGATGCAACTGCTGACGCCATGACGGAAGGTGCATTCAATGCCGCCCAAATTGCGGTAGATGCATTGCTGGATAACTGACCCTTATTTATCCGACGATTCTTAGCGTACGCTTCAAGCGATTTATGCCTACCGAATTGATTTTCAGCCTCAATGCTAGAAGGTACCGCTAAGAGAAATTCCAAAGTAAGTCTCGTCGTCAAGGACCCTTTTCTCAGTAAAGAGAATTGACTCTGATGCACGAGACATGTCATACACCCGGCGCTCCCTGTGAGCGCCCTGGTTTAAAACATTCATGGCATCAAATCTTAACTTGTAGTCCTTGGCAAAAGACTTCTCGATGAAAAACGTCATGCCTGGAACATAGGTTCCGGTCTTGATCTCATCCAACCCGTAGCGGGTGGTCACATCACTTTCGACGTAGCCGATGCCATAGCTGAGCCGAAGGGAAGCTAGATCCTGTCGAAGTGAAATATCAACATCCCATACAGCTTCATCTGAGAGCTGTCGGTCTTCACCCGTCACCGGGTCCTCAACGCTTGAGTCCTGCCAGTTGTAGAAGATATCCAACCGACCGTTTTTTATCCCCACCACGTCCAATGCAGTGGTTAAGGCAGCCTCGAACCCCCAGCGCTCACCGTTACCAATGTTACCCGGTGCCTCGTAGGTATCACCTAAAGGAACCAGGTCTTCAACATCATCTATCACATGATAGAAAGGCATGAACTCAATCACACCAATTTCACCAAAGCGGCGCTCGAAACCGAATTCAAGAACCCAGAATTGTTCTGGCTTTAAGTTTGGATTGCCCAGGTTCAAGTCATCATCTTCCAAATTTGCAGAACTGACAAACTCAAAGAAATCCAACTGCCCCACTTCCCGTTGGAGGCGAAAACGCCACTGCGTGAATTCAGAAGGAGAGAAAGTTGCCGTGACGAAGGGTTTTGGATAAGTAAACTTCCTCGAAAGATTGGTATCACCTGTTTGTTCTATTTCTGAATACTCAAAGGCAAGTCCTGTATCCAGGGTAAGTTTTTTTGACACCGTCCAACTGTCTGAAATGAAAACCTCCGCCCGGAACTCCTCTACCCTTGCGTTCCCCCCGGGCAGAGCAATGAGAGCTGAACCAGTACTGTCTTCGTAGATGAAGGTAGATTGACTGTCCAGGAAGTTTTCAGTCACTTCCAAACCGTACTGGAGGTTGTGTGATTGCCAACCACTCCATTTAACTTCGAATCGTATGATGCTCTCGCCTTCTTCTGACTCGTATGAAAAGTCGCTCAAGCTACCGGCACCCGCATCCGGAAGCGTTGTCAGGGTCGAACTAAAATCCGCTTCTTTCCTGTTCAATAGGCCAATCACCTTCATCCTCAAGGTGTCGCTGAATTTTCTTTCGTAGTCTCCACCCAGCTCAACTTCCATTGAATCATTTAGCGTTTTTTGCTCTTCGAGGTCAGCCCTTAACTGTCCTTCTGGATAACGCGCTGAGTCCTTGTCCAACTCGTAACTGTTGTCGGTCAACTGGGTATTGATCCGAAAACTATCGCGGCTTCCAATTTGGCGTTCCATGTCGGCACTGAAGGTCCATTTATCGGGTACCTCATAAAGATCATCGTCTCGATATTCATCCGGCCCAATCAGACTGCTAATTGTTTGCGGTCCGCCAAACTCGTAGACGTATTTTTCTCGCTCTATTCCAATACTGTAGTTGGCGTTGTTGCTACTGACGACATACGTGGCGTTGCCACTGGGCGTGATGTTGCCTTCTTCAATACTCAAAGATGCCTGCCAGGGAATCGATCCCTTGCCCTGTTGTATATCCATAGTGAGATTCACAACCACGCTCGCCTTGGAACTTTCGAGGCTACCCGTCGCACCGCGAATCAAGTCCACCCTGATGACAGATTCAGCTGGATAGCGAGCGAGAATCTTTTCGATTGGCGTTGACTTGGTGCTGGGTCGTTTGCCATTGATCAAGACATCGCTAAGATTGTTACCAAACCCCCTGACTTTTTCTTCCTCACCAAAACCGGATGAACCCTGGCGCTTTAACTTAAAACCTGGCACACGGTCAACGATGTCCAGCGCGGTGACAGGATTGTAAGGCGCAAAGAACGACGGTTCATAGGTAATCGTGTCTGATTCCGAAGCCGCAAGGTCTACACTGATGCACACCAGTCCAAGCAGAATGAGTGACATCGATTGAGAGGATAACTTGGATAGCATAGCGCTATAGTCCAAATGGTTTTTAGAGCGTTGGAACATTGAGGTTTTACAGATAGATGAGATTAACTTCCAGCCCCATGGAAAGCCTAGATCTGCCAGATCGGCTAATCGCACCTGGTTGTTCACTGCGGGCTCACACATCATCTGCAAAATCACGCTACTCGGAACGCACGTAGAAATCCGCTCTATCCAGGTTTTCCCAGTCGACCTCGATGCCAAGACCAGGCCCCTTGGGTGCAAAGACCCGGCCCTGTTTCAGCGGAATGACATTTTTCATTCCAAACTCGAATGCCTCCATCGGCATCGGCGCTTCAAAGTAGCTGGTGTGCTCATTCGCCAGCATCAGGTGAAGATTGGCAGCCTGACCCAATGCATGCCCCCAGCTTTGGATTTCAATCGGCAACCCGGCCTCATTGGCAATGATCATGAGTTCAAGCGCCGTTGATACACCACCAATCACCGTGACGTCGAACCTGCCTGCATCCCAGCTGTGTTGCTCGACCGCTCGCCTGATAAAATCGGCTGAATAGATATTATATCCCGCAGGCAGGATCGTTTGTCCCAGCTCGCTCCTGAGCACACTGTACTGTTCAAGCAGCGTGTCATCCATGGGCGCTTCCAGCCACACAAATTTCCCCTCGTCCATTTTTCCGCCGAGTGCCACTGCGTCGTCAAGCGCAAAAGCGCCTTCGAGATCAATCATAAAACGAAAATCAGAGTCTGCAAAAGTCTGCTGAACCAGTTCTACCATCGACGAGTCTTTTTCAAAATCTCCCCAGACATGAAACTTGAACACTTTATAACCCAGCTTTGCGTACTCGTTGACCGCATCAATATACTCAGGAAGAGACTCATAGAAAGGCAGACTCGCATAAGGTTCCATCGATTCTCGTTTGGCGCCAAGCAACTCGTAGAGCGGTCGACCGGCTTTGCGAGCTGCCAGGTCCCACAAAGCGATGTCTATACTCGAACGTACCTCATCGTTTAAGTGAGGTTTTGATTGCGCCAGCAGGTTCCCAACTTCAACAGGGTCCAGAGTCTCGAGAGCAAGCAGGTCTTCGACGACATCCTGCAAATCCAGCAGGTGCCGGTCGCTAAACTCTTTTTCGTAATACGTATCCACGCCAGAGACTGCCTCGAATCCGTCCGCTGTCTTGACCCGCAGGATATTGTTGACCTGTGTTTCGGCACCATAGGTACCAGAGTAACGAGCCGTGGTTGTCGTCGTAGCAACGGCATGTATCTCAACATGGACGATTCTGGCGTCCCGGTGAAACAGGAAGTGTGGCTTATACTCGGCCGCACTTTCACCTGAAAATGCCGTTAACAGCTCGATTGCAGTTTTGAAACTCTTACCTTCAGCGGACGACGATTCCGCAGAGATGGTGAAGACACACATTATGATTATGACCTTTCTTGTGTAAGCGTTGGTACTCACCCGAACCCTCTTAGTTTAAGGCTTCCGCTACTTCACGCGCCACTCGGATACCAGACCAATACGCACCGTGGCAGGTACCGTTGGCTCGCGCAGTTGCCTCTCCGGCAAAAAACAGCTTGTTGTCGATAGGAAGCGGCAAAAACTCACGTTGGTGATACTGGCCGGGCAAAGCGCTGGCATAAGACCCCAGTACAAAGGGGTCCGTAACCCAGGCACTGACGATGGAACGGGTAACAGATTGTCGTATCTCATTGCCAAATAGGTTCGCAATATGATCAACGGCAAATTCGTGCGCTACCTGGGGGCCCTGCTTCTCCATCCAGATGCTGAATCGCCCGCCAATAAAAACCGTAGCGACGTTGGTAGACATGAGATTCACGTCGATATAGGCACCATGGGCGTCATCAGACCAGCTCTGATAGTAACCGCCGTCATCTGGGCCAAAAACATCTTTATTAAAGTGCACCCCGATCTTGTTCTCTGCACCCATAGGTAACCCAAGAACTGCCTCCATTTTCCAGTCAGGCAATCCGGGTTTGAAGTCAATATCCTGGGCCGCCAGGACTCCATTGGAAACAGTGCTGATGACACATCGAGCTTTGAGTGCACCTTTGGTCGTATTGACAACCACAGCTTCCCTGGACCAATCCACACTCTCGACTTTTGTATCGAGTGATACCGCCACGTCATTGCCCCATCGCGCAACCAGATTCCCGTAACCATTCAAAGCATTGAAATCCACAGCTTCTTCAATGCCATAGAAAAAGTCAGCCGCCGATGCCACATCAAGGTCTTTGGGCGCAGTTACTGCCATCATATCGATATAGGGTGTCGCGTACGGATTGTCCAGATCAATGAGATCGCTGATCGCGCAGTCTTCACCACGGCTCACAGAGCTTTTAATCGCTTCCTTGCAGCTTGCGTAAAACTCCGCACGCGCTTTCATCTCCTCAGAATCCAACGCCATGCCATTACGGATGAATTGAGCACCGTAATTGTAACGCTCGACAACGATCTGATGATTCTTGGCATAATCCAGAAACGGATTACTTTCATCGATATGATTTTCCGCATCAGGCCCCGACACCAGATAGGCACAACCTAGATCAAACCAGACGCCAGGCGCAATTTCCTCACTGTAAGCGCGACCACCGATACGATGAGAGGCCTCTACCAAAACACAGGAACGATTAAGCATCGATAGTTCTTTGGCCGCAGATAACCCGGCCGCACCGGCTCCGATTATGACGACGTCAGTTTCTGTTGGCATGTCGGTTCCAGAACTAATGAAAAGATGATGAGCTGGACTCCTTAAAACAATCCTTCGATCTGCTTGTTTTCGTTAACACTGATTTTTTCGGACGCCGGACTACGTGGTAAACCCGGCATCGTCATGATGTCACCGCAAATGACTACAAGAAATTCGGCGCCGGTCGCGAGCCTTATCTCCCGAATGGGCACCTCGTGGTTAGTCGGAGCACCGAGCAATAGTGGATCTGTAGAAAAACTATACTGTGTCTTAGCCATGCAAATTGGATAGTGGCCGTAGCCTTCTCTTTCTAACTTGGCAAATTGGGAACGTACTTTCTTGTCGGCGATGATGTCTTCGGCACCATAGATCGTGCGCGCGATGTGTCGCGCTTTGTCCCACAACCTCATCTCGCTGTCATAGAGTGTTCGGAACTGCGACTGTTGGTGTTCAAGCATCTCGATCACATGCTCAGCCAGCGCCTTCGCACCACTGCTGCCATCTTGCCAATGAGATGCAATAATGCACTTGACGTTGAAGCCTGCGCAGAAGTCAATAATCACCTGGTGTTCAGCGGCAGTATCATTCTTGAATTCGTTAATAACCACCGTGAGGGGTACACCGAACTGACCGATATTACGTATATGTTGGCCCAGGTTTTCACACCCAGAGAGGAGCGCCTCGGTGTTTTCATTCACGAGTTCCGACTTGGCAAGACCGCCGTGCATCTTGAGCGCCCGGGTAGTCGCCACAAGTACCACAGCATCAGGCTGAAGACCCGACTTTTGACATTTGATGTTAAAGAATTTTTCTGCGCCCAGATCTGCACCAAATCCTGCTTCGGTGACGACGAAGTCAGCGAGTTTCAAAGCCGTTTTCGTTGCCATGACAGAATTGCAGCCATGCGCAATATTGGCAAATGGTCCACCGTGCATTAGCACCGGATTGTTTTCGAGCGTTTGAACCAGGTTAGGCTGGAAGGAATCCCTGAGTAACGCAGTCACAGCTCCTTCAGCCTTCAGATCACTGACAGTGACGGGCGCACGCTTACGCGTGTAGCCCACCGTAATATTCCCAATTCGGCGCTGCAGATCGTTAAGGTCCGTCGCCAGGCAGAAGATAGCCATAATCTCAGAGGCAACCGTAATATCAAAACCCGACTCCCGGGGGATACCATTGCCTGGCCCGCCCAGACCACTGGTAATCTCCCGCAGCGATCGATCATTCATGTCAACCACACGACGCCATGTGATCCGTCGCGGGTCAATATTCAACTCGTTGTCCCAGTGAAGGTGATTGTCCAGCACTGCTGCCAACAAGTTATGAGCCGCGCTGATGGCATGAAAATCACCCGTAAAGTGCAGATTAATATCTGACATGGGGATAACCTGAGAATAACCTCCACCGGCCGCGCCACCCTTCATTCCGAAACAGGGTCCAAGACTGGGTTCACGAAGGCAAATAATGGCGTCTTTGCCCAAAGCGTTCAGCCCGTCGCCCAATCCGACGGTGGTTGTGGTTTTCCCTTCACCGGCAGGTGTTGGTGAAACAGCAGTGACGAGAATTAGCTTGCCGTTAGGTTTGTCCTTAACGGTGTCAAGAAACTCATAACTGATCTTGGCTTTATCATGCCCATAGGGAATGAGCGCTTCAGGTGGAATTTCCAGTTTCGCGGCGATCGATGTGATCGGCAAGGCATCAGCCCTATTCGCGATCTCCAGGTCAGGCAACATCGCCTCGCCTTTTTTCTGTTTGGTTGCGGACATACTCTCTTCCTCGGCAAGCGGGTTTTAAGTTTGATAAGGCTTCTTACAGCAAACTCTTAGACAAGTCACCTTCGCGTAAAGGCTATGAGTAGTGAACCGTCTGCAAAGGAGCACCGGATTATAGTGTGATAGAAAACAGTGCCGCTAGTACAACTACTTCTGCAGTTGGTTCTTGATGACGACCCCGTTGCTCATTACAAAGCTGACCCGTTCCAGCGCGTTAATGTTGGCAAGCGGATCTTCGACCACAGCGATAATGTCAGCATAAGCGCCCACCTGCAGCGAGCCAATTTGTCCTTCCCGATAGAGCATTTCGGCGGGAACGCTGGTCGCTGCTTTAATCGCCTCCATGGCTGTCATACCGGCTTCCATCAATGTCTGCAGCTCACGCGCATTGACGCTGGCATTATAGTTGTAGCCGCCCAGATCCAGGCCAACCGCAATCTTGACACCGGCCTGGTGGGCCTGGTTCACCAGGCCGATGAAAATATGACGGTAGTTTTCACTATAATCATTGAAGGCATCTTGCTGCCGCAGCGTGCCATTGCGTGGGTCCATGTAGTAGTCCCCCACATAGATTGTGGGCACGTAATAGGTGCCGTGCTTGCGCATCAACTTGATGCCCTCTGCGTCCAGATAGCGGCCATGCTCAATCGATCGAACTCCAAGACGCACAGCCATTTTGATACCTTCCGTGGCGTGGGCATGAGCCATGACCGGCATGCCCTGACGGTTGGCCTCGTCCACTACGGCTTTCATCTCTTCCTCAGAAAACTGGACCGAGCGGGGATCGTCGCCAACGGACATAAAAGCGCCGGTTACTAATACCTTTACCCAGTCTGAGCCGTATTTGGCCTCGGCTCTTATCGCCTTACGAATCTCCTCAGGGCCATCGACAACCAGTCCGTCAACATGCAGAACTTGTTCAGGCGAAAAATAATTAAGGTCTCCACCGCCGCCGGTAATGGAAAGATAATGTGCGGCACCGAATAGCCTGGGCACGTGAATCACCCCCTCGCGACGCAGTCGTTCCAGGTCCTGATTCGCATAGAACACATCGGCGTCCCCGGCTATTCGAAGAGTTGTCCAGCCAGCTTGCAGTTGATTTTGCATTCCCCGGTAGCCTTTCAACGCCTTGTACGCGGAGGAATTCTGAAGGTGGAAGGTCTGGTAGTCATCTTCGGCCATCAGGGGATGTGCGTGACTGTCGATCAGGCCCGGTAAAAGTGTTGCCCCGCCCAGGTCAATGACGGTGGCTCCATCCGGAATTTCCGCGCGATTGGTGATCGCCGTGATGCGCTCACCCTTTACAAGGATTACAGTATCTTCCAATGGCTGCTTAGCGAGCCCATCGATTATGCGGCCCCCGACCACCGCGGTAATATCCCCGGCAGCGATGGCATTCCAGCTTGCCGACCAGAGCAATACAAGGCCCAACAGCACGCGCATGGCAATCTCCGGTTCTGATGATGGTCACAATAGTAACCCGCTCGCGACTGACTTGGTACTGGTCATGACGCGGGCGCTGCGCCACACTAGGACCTCGACAAAATGAGACAACAATAACAATGACCAATATTCGACACTGGCTCGTGATGACCATCCTCTGCCTGTCGGGCGGCGTCATTTTCTTGCTACCGTTCCTGCGCGAGGTTTATTACATCCCCATGCAGGAGGCATTCGGCTACAACAACACCCAGCTTGGAATCCAGATGAGTGTGTTCGGTGCTGCATCACTACTCAGTTATTTCCCTGGTGGTTGGATCGCGGATCGCTACTCTGCCCGCAAACTCATTACCGGCGCCAGCATTGCAGTTGGCCTGGGCGGGTTCTACTTTTCCACTTCTCCCAGCTACGAAATGGGTATCCTGCTGCACGCATACTGGGGTGCAGCGATCTCTTTGGCGTTCTGGGGAGCAATGATCAAGACAACCCGCAACTGGGCACCAGCAGAGGAACAGGGTCGCGCTTTTGGCATCCTCGAGGGCGGGCGTGGTCTCAGCGAGGTGATTACCTCAACTGCATTTCTGGCAGTGTTCGCCTGGCTGGGGAGTGAAGTTGATGGATTGATGCGAGTCATTCAGCTTTTTGCTGTCACCAATATTCTGCTTGGCGTTGCTGCCTGGTTTATCCTTGAGGACGATGAACATTCCACGCAGGATAACGTTAAAAAAGTGGGGATGGCCGAAATAAAGGCAGTCCTGAAAATGCCCGCAGTATGGTTGATTTCGCTGGTCGTGATGACCGCCTACAGCGCCTACTGGGGCACCTTCTATTTCACCCCTTACGCCACAGACGCCTTTGGCCTGAGCGTGGTAGTAGGGGGCGCCATTGGCGTTGGCAAGGGCTGGCTTAAACCGCTGGCGGCTATCGGTGCCGGATTTCTGGCCGACAAGATCGGTGTAGCCACAAGTGTATTCGGGTTTTTCCTTATTCTTGTTGTTGGTTTTACTCTATTCAGTTTTATGCCAGGCGACGAGGCATTCCTGATCCCCATGCTGATCAATGCTGCAGTCGTCTCCCTGGCCGTTTTTGCACTCAGAGGCATTTACTTTGCCTTGCTGGAGGATGGCGGTGTACCAACTGCGGTCACCGGGACCGCGGCTGGTGTTGTCTCCGCCATAGGATTTACGCCCGACGTATTTATGCCTCTCATCGGTGGTGTACTATTAGATGCCTATCCGGGTGTTGCTGGTTATCAGATCTTGTATGGATTTATCGCAGTACTGTGCGCTGCTGGAGCAGTAACCACAAAGGTTTTGATGAATCGAGCGGCTAGGCCGCAGCAAGCAGAATCATCCGCAGGCTAGGTTACGGGAGGTAATACACAAGTGTCTATCGAGCAAACTCTGCCGAGCAACTGGTACCTGAACGATGATATTTTTGCCCTGGAACGCGAGCATATCTTTTTCCGCGAGTGGGTTTGCGTTGCTCGAGCAGAACAACTGCCGAACCCCGGTGATCACCTGGTACTGGATGTGTTAGGGCAAAGCATTTTGCTGTTACGCAATACTGAGGGCAAGTTACGCGGCTTTTACAATGTTTGCCGTCACCGTGGTGCCCAGCTATGTGCCCCTGAAACCGGGAAAAAGCCTGAGGAAGAATCTCACAATCGCCTGCCATTAAAAGGGGGGGTGGTAGCTGGCCGCAGTATACTCTGCCCTTACCATGCCTGGCGTTACGACCTGGACGGGCAGTTGCAGCGCGCTCCACATATGACCGAAGACATGGGCTTTGATGCCTCGGAAGTGCAACTACACGCCGTTGGCTGTGAAAGCTGGGGCGGTTTTGTATTTGTACACCTCACACCGGACGAGGCCCGTCCCTTCGATAAGCAGGTGGCAGCGGCAGCAAAAGGGTTTGAGCGTTACCCAATCGAAAACTTGAGAATTGGCAGGACCATCAGCTACCAGGTTCGGGCCAATTGGAAAATCATCTGCGAAAATTACAACGAGTGCTATCACTGTGGACCGGTGCATCCTGAGCTGTGCAAAATAGTACCCGCGTTTCGCGACCGGGGTGGTGCTGACCTCGATTGGGAGCGAGGGGTTCCCCATCGAGAGGGTGCGGTGACATTCACTGAATCCGGCACAACTGACCGGCGCATGTTTCCGGGTCTCAACGAAGATGAGCAACAACGTCACAAAGGTGATTTGCTCTATCCCAATCTTTTTATCAGTGCCGCAAGCGATCACGTGGCAGTATTTGTGTTGCGGGCACAATCAGCGAATTTAACTCACATCGATTGCTACTTTTTGTTTGAAACCTATGAAATGGAGCAGCCTGGATTCGATTGCGCTGACGCGGTAGATTTCTGGCATCTGGTTAACCGCCAGGATTGGGCAATTTGTGAACGGGTACAGCAAGGGGTGATGGCGCGAATTCACAAACAAGGTATTTTCTCCCCAATGGAAGACTGGAATCTGGATATTCGACGTTATGTCACCGACCGGATCGGGCAGTTTGTCGTCGACTAACCTCGCTTAAATGACAGCCCCCGGAGGGTTTTCTGCCACCGGAATATCCCTGAGATAGAGTTCGTTTCCGGAGCAGTCTAATTCCCGGGCATAGCTGTGTCCGGAGTAGGTCGCGTGCACCAATGCCCCTGCAGCAAGCGCATCGCCAATACGGTCGACCGACTTGATTCCAGCTTCCTTCCACTCTGGCTCGCGCTCACTAAGGGCATCGAACAAATCTGTGTTGGGCAGGCGCAGACCAACAATCACGACAGAACGGGCGCTAATGGAAGTCAAAGCCCCAGTAAAAATATTGGCAAGCTGAACCTCTTCACCATCGAAGCTGTCCAGCAACGCCTCGCTGTTTATCGCCACATTGTGTCGGTGCAGCGCCTGCTGCACATAAGGCAGCTCGTTTGTCATGATCGTCCAAGCAGAAGCGTGACCGGCGGGCGTGGCATAGCTGGTTGCTATACCCAGGGCGGCGAGATGCTCTGCGATGACGCCGCCAAGATAATAGTTGTCGAAGTCGTAAACCAGTACAGGCCCCTCGGGTATAGTACCGGCCGCGAGATCGTCGGGTGTAAAAACGTTCGGCATGTTCAGCTCGCCTACAGGAATCTCCAGACTGGAATAAAGGGCCCTGGTCCAGCGAGCGCCTGTTGCAATCGCCACTCGCTGGTATTCAAGGGCAAACACTTCTTCCACGCCCAATTCGCTATCGGTGTAGATGTCTACATTGCCCATTTGCTGTAGCGCATACAGTCGATAATCCTGCACGCGACTCCAGGCGTTAAGACCGGGCATGCGAGTTTCAAACAAAAGTCTGCCGCCCATTTCGCTGGCCTTGTCAGCAATCGCGACACGATAGCCTCGTTTTGCGGCCACCAGTGCTGCCTCCAATCCTGCCGGCCCACCACCTACAATAAGAATTCGGTCATTGCTGCCAGGACTGTCAAACTTTTCTGGATGCCAGCCTTTCCGCCATTCTTCTCCCGCAGTGGCATTCTGGGTGCAACGTACCGGCACGCCGTCATGCCAGCTGGAAATACAGATATTGCAACCAATGCATTCGCGGATTTCATCTTCACGTCCCTCGCGGACTTTGTTAGGCAGAAAGGGGTCTGCAATACCGGGTCTGGCGCCCCCTATCAGGTCAAGCACCCCGCGCTTAATCTGCGAGACCATGGTATCCGGGGATGTAAAGCGACCCACGCCGACCACAGGCCGGTCGGTCACTTGTTTAACAAAATCAATAACGGGCTCGTGTGCCCCTTCAGCACGAAAACGGGAGGCGCCACAGTCCGTGGGGCTGGAGTCCATTTTTACGTCCCACAGATCCGGCAAATCCGAAAGCAGGTTAACTACCTCATGGGCCTGTGATTCAAAATGATCACTGGGTTTGGCCCGTAACTCCTCCAGACTGATCCGCAGCGCGACACCACAGTCATCGCCCACAGCCTCTTTAGTGGCTTCCAACAACTCAGCAACGAAGCGCACCCTGTTTTCAGTACTACCGCCATATTCATCGCTGCGATGGTTGTACTCTTCCAGCAAAAATTCATAGCCCAGGTAACCCATACCCGCGTAGATATAGACTATATCGAAACCGGCGCTACGGGCTCGCCGGGCAGCATCCACCTGCCAGCGAATAACATCCTTGATGTCTTTTTGATCCATGATACGTGGGCGTTGATTACCCATGAAACCTACATGCGTAGCCGCCCAGGGAACGCCGCTGGGTGAGTATGGTGCCAGCCGCGAACTGCGATTCATTACCGCGGCCCCGCCATGCCAGAGTTCAATTGCCGCCAGCGAGCCGTGTTTGTGGATAGCATCGCAAGTCATAGCGTGGGAGCGAATGTCATTGTCATCCCATAACCTCGCGAAGGGTAAGGGACTATCGTCAGAGGATGGATGAGTGGATACCGCCCCGGTGGACACAACGCCCCAGCCACCTTCTGCCTTTGTTTCCCGAAACGCAGCCCTGACCCGGGGGTTCGCCTCGGTCATGCCGCTGGCGTGGGGGACCTGGTAGAAACGATTAGGCGCTGTGACCGGCCCAATCGTGACCGGTTCGAACAGGATCTGGTAACGAGGGTTCATTGTTTGTCCTCTGTTTTGTAACTAGCGATCTGAGAAGGAAGGCAGCTCATCGAAAAATTCAACGATTGCTACTCGTCTGTAATCTGGGTAGAGAGCACATTCGCAAAGCAGTTTAACGTTAACCGTCCTGTTGATACGTCTGTGGTAAGCAAGTCAGGTTCTTCTATATAGGCACTATGTGGTATATCTCCCGCATAAACGATGAGACGATTGAAGCGCGCAGGGACGACATGCAATAACTCCGCTATTTCGTTGGACTGTGTTATGTAGCTTGCTGGCGCCCGAAACGTCTCGAACTTTTCCTGCAGGAACGGCAACACTTTGTCGGGTGTTTCCTGGGCGATTGCAGTCGCATCCAGAATAGCTTGTTTTTCCTTCCACCTATAAAACCCGGTTCCGCCGAGGGATGGATTGTGAAAAAGATACAGCAGCGCTGCAATATTTCTCCGACCCCTCGAAAGCTTAGGGTCGGTGTGACACAAGCGCTGCAGGCAAGTTAACTCGTCTGGTGATAATGAAGCCATAGCAAAATAGGTGGAAAACCTGACGGAGCCTCTGTGAAACGACAGTGGTTTGTTAAGCTTTTTACGAATAAAACGGTAGATCTCTTCCATCAACAGTGCCTCTGGAGGATAGATCATGCCCGGATAAGCTGAGGCCGAGGAGAATTCGGAGGCGCTTTGGCTGGCATAGGCAACAGCCTCCTCGGGGTCAGTAAGGAAGTTGTCGACTACGACACAATCATACCCTTCTGATATCGGTAGAATTTCAACGGTGAGGTTCGGGTTTACCCTAAGAGGAATTGTATCGAGCACAACAAACTTCTCCTGCAAAGTAGTTGGATTTTCTGAAATCCGCTTTCAATTTATTTATCCAATTCGTTCCACTCATGTGAGTGATTGTACGTCGCGGCAGAGATAATCGACAGCATGATTAAGAGCAGGTTATGCTTTGCGTTATGGATATCAAGTTACCCAAAATCATCGTCACATCAGTAGTACGCGGTTCTCAGCAGGGTGAAAGCCATGGCGGCATATTTACCGTCGATTTCGAGAACCAGACTGCAGATCAACTGGTGGATTGGAATACCGGCGACATCGATTTTACTGGTAGAGGCGCTGACCGCGGACTCCGCGGAATAGTTTTTGATGGGGATGACATCTATGTTGCCGCGTCTGATGAACTTTATCGGTACAACCGGAAATTTGTCATTCAGGATTCCTGGCGCAACCCCTACCTAAAACACTGCCATGAGATAACGCTAAAAGACCGAAAAATTTTCCTTACGTCAACAGGCTTTGATAGTTTGCTGGTTTTTGACCTCAATGAAGAAGTATTCAATTGGGGTTTTCACTTATTGAAGCATGACCAGTGGAGTGGATTTGCTTTTAACCCCAGGACCCCAACTGGGCCAAGAGCGAGCAACGACCATCACATTAATATGATTCATGTCGATAATACCGGCATCTATCTAAGTGGTCTAAAGATGGATGCCCTACTCCATCTCAATAGGAACAATGAAGTTCAGGAAGTATGCAACCTGCCTCAGGGCACCCACAATGCGAGGCCCTAT
>JABGVY010000259.1 GCA_018645845.1 Gammaproteobacteria bacterium
AAGGTCCTGCTGAATCAAGAAGTCAAGACTAATTAGCCGAGCCGATTAGCCCAATCCTTTAGCCCTACCAATGAGCCCGTCCAATGAGATAATCGTGCGGGGGATACCGGTTGGCTTGATTTACGATTTACACCGGATCGCGAGGTCGTTAAGAAAACCAATGTTTCCTGGTGTTTCGATAACCGATGTAGGTCTGGCTAGGGTCGATCGATGATGACCGCCGTGCCGGTAGCGCTGACCATCATCATACCGTTGGTCTGGCCAAAACTTTCGTAATCAATATTGACGCCAATGACGGCATTGGCACCTACCTCGTCCGCCCAGTCTTCTAGCTCAGCGAGGGCTATTTCACGCGCCTTGCCCAATTCTCGTTCATAGGCTGCGGATCTTCCGCCGACGATGTCACGCACAGCAGCGAACATATCCCTGAAAATATTGGCGCCCAGAATTGCCTCTCCGGTGATTACGCCAAGATATTTAACTACTTTAGCCCCATCTACCGAAGGGGTCGTGGTGATGATCATTGGTGTTCCTCCAGTAGTCAGTCTGAAAATATTTGGTCAGGGTTTATCAGCAGTGCTGAACTGAATTAGTGTCGAACAATAAGAATCTCACCTGATGCATTGACTGGTCGCTGCAGGAATTTTTCCACCAGTTCGACATCATCGAGCTTCTCTTTGCATTTCGCCGCCAGTTCGCTGAAAGGGGGCCGACAGGGGTCAGAAACCATTATTTGTTTCACTCCCGCTTTCTTCGCCCGGCCCATCAGGTTATAAAGTTCGTGGCCCATCTCGTCCCAAAAACATATATCGGCTCCCACTACCACATCAAAATTGCTCAGGTAATTGACGGTAAGCTGCTTGAACGTCTTCTTTTCTCCGGACATTTTGAGTTTGTTCATTTCGGCGTGTAGGTCAAGATAAGGCAAAACGTTCTCGTCCGCGTCAATGCCATGCACCTTGTTGCCAAACTGTTTGGCACAATAGAGTCCCAGTAAGCCCCAACCACACCCGATTTCCAGTACTCGGGAACGTTTTGGCAATGGATTTTTCTTCAGGTAATCCATGATCAGGTAACTTGAGTTCCAAAATTTGTTGCCATGAATTTCGGCGATTTTCCCGTCTCGCTTCAGTTGTCTGATACGAGGGTGATTTGCGTTTAGGATCTTCAGGCCAAAGGCCTGACGATGCGTCTTGGTTACCATATGAGTACTTCTAGGTTTCATAAAGGTCGCTAGTCTATCAGCCGGATCAGACTTCACACCATCTTCTGTGGGGTAAAAGCGTCTCTACCATCCTGGTAGTTAAAGAATCCTTGTTCAGCATTTCGGTTGACCAGATGTCTTTCGTACATAGGGTGGTGAAGGCTTCTGACTTCGTGTTCAATATCGAATAAGGCTTTTCCATTGCTTGGGTCAACAATAGTCTGAAAGCGGTACTGGTTCTGGTCTGACTCCTCGCTGATCAGGTTGTTGTCCTTCAGGTAGCTGTGCGGCCCCGAAAAATTCGATACGTATACTGCAATATGGTGTCCATCATAGGTAGGTTCGGATTTGCGTGTTTCCTTGAACCGAATGAATTGTTCCTGGCCGATGAGAACCTCACACTGGTTTTTCCCCTTGTTGATGAGGGTTCGGCATCCCATGACCTGCTCGTAGAATCGTTTGATTCCGGGTACAGATTCAGCGGGCACTTGGAATTCGACGTAGGGAATACCAAGTTGAGCTTTGCCAAACTTGCCAGGGGGGAAACAGCGGAGGTGATTTCCCCAGGGGCAGGTGATGTCCACGTAGTACTTCCTTTCCATGAACCTAAATTGGGTGTCTTTTAGGCGGCGGCCCATCTTCTCCAGCCGCACCATAAGCGATGCCATGTCGGGTACTACAACACCAATATGGCCTCTTAGGACCTGGGCTTTTGCAGTAGGCAGATGGAACTGTTGGCGGCCAACGTTGACCCAGACGTTGGTTGGCCCGAAATCCATGTAGGGGTCTCGAGTGAATCCAAGTAAGTTGACATAGAAAAGCGTCGCCAGTGTTTGGTCCGGAACCGTCACATTGACATGTTCCATTGCCAGGATGTTTCCGACATCCACTTCTGATCGATTAAACTTAACTTTGTTCACGCTTTTCTCCGGTCCGGGACTGGGAGTGCTAAAATGAACTAACTAGAGAGCATCTGTCAAAATATATTTAGAAGAAATCTATGAAGCATTTACTAGCAAGAGTTTTAATGTTGGGTATTGTCGTTGTGGCGACGGACATTGCAACTGCGTCACCGCTTAAACTCGGTGTAGAAGGTCGAACCCGCCTTGCGTTAACCGTATTTAACTCAAATCTTACAGTGGTTCGGGATCAGCGAGCAGTGGTGCTTCCGACAGGAGAGATCGACCTGGAGTTCCACGGTGTTGCACGAACTATTCTGCCGCCCTCCGTTTCAATAAGTTCTGCTGATTCACGGGGTTTTTCGGCCAAGCAACAGAATTATCGCTTTGACCTGTTGAACCCGAATTCACTTCTGGAACGGTTTGTTGGCAGTAAAATAAGCTACAGCAACTTTCTGATTCAGGAAAAGGGCTACGAAAAAATATTACGTGAAGGCATTCTTCTTTCGATCAATCCGGAAATTGTAAAGTTCGGTGATGCTATAGAAATTGCGCCAGCGGGGACAATTTCCTTGCCGTACACCGCAGACGAGCTTAACACTTCGCCGACACTCGTTTTTAAAGGTGAAAACCAACAATCCGGCAAGCAGAATCTGACGGTTCGCTACCACGCGGCCGGCATTGGATGGGAGGCGGACTATGCGTTGACGCTGGAGAAGGAAGCGAGCCTGAGTGGTTGGGTCACCATTCGAAACCAGAGCGGTTCCGATTTCGCGGTGGATAAACTTCTGCTTGTAGCGGGTGACGTTAACCAGAATCCGGGCGTTCCAAAAATGATGGAGGAAGTGCAACTCATGAGAGCAACAGCCAGTTTCGATTCTGACAGCCCTGTGGCATCTGCGCCCGGTGACTATCACGCCTATCGCTTTCCGGGTGAAGTAAAACTGCTGAAAAACGATATGGCCCAGCTGAAATTGATTTCGACGGATAATATCGGGTACGAAAAATCCTACCGGCTGGCTTCCGTTGCGCAACGTTATGGCAATCAGCCCGCTCAGAAATCGTCACCGGCGGTATGGGTCACCATAGCGGGTTCACGGGGAAGTGGCTTGAAGAAACCTTTGCCCGCAGGAAACATTAGAGTCTACGAACGGGACAAGCAAAGCGAGATTTTTATCGGAGAGTCCAGAATAGGTCACACTTCAACTGGCCAGGAAATCGATATTTCGGTTGGGCGGGCGTTTGATGTCTCGGCAAATCGAACCCAGACATCTTTCCGGCGTTTTGGGGAAAGGGAAGCTGAGGTGGGTTACCGGATAAAAATGACAAACGACAAGTCAGAACCCGTCGTCGTTAGCGTAGAGGAGCAGCTGACGGGTGACTGGGCGATTATCAGTGAGAGTCAGAAAGGAACAAAACGAGACAGCATGACTTATGTCTTTGAGTTGAAAGTACCTTCACAGGGTAGCGCCGAGTTGGAGTACTCAGTTCGGTTCAGGTGGTAGATGTTAGTAGGCTCGAAAGTCGTTCAGGCCAACAAAGGTTCCGCCGTTTTTCTCACACAGCGTCCTCATCAGGATAGAAAACTTTATACCCGTTTCCTGATATCGGGGTGGATTGGCGAATTGAACCGGAAACCCGACGCCATGGATTCTCACCAGCCGATCTCCTTTTGAATCGGTACGATTGATTCGGTCAACGACATCAACGACTCGCTGGATAGATCGTCCACTGAATTCATCCCCAAAAACATACAGGCTGATTTTCCTTCCGGGTTTGTAGTAGGTGCTAATGGCTTGCGTGATTCCTTCGACCGGAGACGAATTTGAGAATACGTTCCATGAACGCAATCTGTCGACAATGGCGCGACGACGAGCGTCTGTATCTGGAATCCATGCGCCAGCGTACTGGGTGAACATGTAGTTACCCATGTCGTTCATGACCTGGATACCTTTTAGGCGGGGGTAGACTGCGAGTGTTTCGGCCACCTTCTGCAACACGAGTGGCCAAGCATAGTTGTACATACTGCCGGAAGTATCAATGATGAAGATGACATACTCGCTGTCAACTGGAATACCGCCAATCTTGTCTTCATCCGCGGAGCGCCTGTAGTCTGCCAGTAGCTTTGCCATTTCCTCCGTCAGTGATTGTTTCGCCTCAGCGAGTTTGCCCTCGATCAGTGTTGATACTTTTGTCTTATCGAGTGTTTTTTCATGTTTGGATTTGAGTGCAGACAGCTCGGCATTCAGTTTCAGTAATCTGATGATCTCTTCTGATTGCTGATCTTCTTTTCGAATCATCTTTCGGTTGATGTCTTTGGCTTCACCGCGCAGGTCAAAAAGTTCCTCCTGGAGCGCGGCCAGGTAGCCTTCTAAATTTGATATGGTTTCTTCAATGACAACCGGTTCGAAAACTTTAGTAAGGACCAGCAAAAGAATGATTGCACCGAAACCGCAGCTGATCACGTCCAGGAACGAAAGGCTTATGCCCTCAATTTCTCGTCTGCTTTTCATCTCATATTGTCCAGGTCATGTCATCCGAGCCTCTCATTCCGATCAAGGCCAATCCTCCGGTGGGGCCAGAAATGAGCCGCCGGTAATCTGGGCGAGACGCCAATAAGAAGGTGCCGCCATGGGGTCTCCTTCCATTGGGAATAGAATGACGTTTACCGGACTCTCATTAGGCAGTAGTTTGAGGGCGCTGGTAAACAGCTCAACTCGACCGCTGTTGTTGATGGTTGATTTCCTCGGTGGCTCGATGCCCATGGTAGGTAGGCCGTCGACAATCAGGAAAATGTTGTCTGGCTGTGGTTCCATTTGAGCGGCGAGCGCAAAGGCGTTGTGCAAAGAGGTGCCGCCCTGGGGGATCGTTTTTTTAATGCCCTCTATTGAGCCATCGGTGTCGGCTCTTTCGGTTGCCCTTAACCAGTCAGCGTCGGTACCGGGTATGGTAGGTTCTGCTTCTGCGTTGAATGTAAATAGCTGAAAGTTCGCATCCTTGGGCATGTTAGCTGTGATCCACTCTACGGTCTTTATAGCTCGTTGCCACTTCTTGGATGCAAGCTTCTGGTCATCGGACATGTTCCTGCGTCTGATGATGTTGACGATGGTTTTGTCGAGCATGCTGGCGGATGAGTCCAATAGAATAAGAATGTGTTGGCCCCCGACTTTCATGCCGGTGAGATATTGACGGTCGCCTTCCCCGACCACTGAACGCAGAGCCCTACCTGCTGTTTCGTCGGCCGCGACGCTGCCTTCCAGATTTGCGGCCTGCTCTTCAAGTTCCTTGAGCTCTGATTTGAGCTCTTCGATACTTATGTCCTGGCTTGCGCCATCCTGCTGCAGGTTGGCAATCTCTGATTCAAGTTGCCTGATGGTATTGATGACTTCGATGGCCAGCTGTTCAGTGGTGACAATTTCGTCTTCCTGATCCTCTGCTGTATTCCTCAGAATGATCAGGTTCGCTGTCTCTTCTTTGACTTCTATTTCGAATTTTTTAACCTCCGCCATGAGTTGGGCGTTGAGTTCTTGGCTGGTGGTTACAGTCGCATGGTTGATAATGATATAGATGAGAATCACCGCCCCGAATCCACAGGACATGATATCCAGAAAAGAAAGGCTGAATATATTGGTTTCCCGTTTCCTAGCCATCTCGTGGAACCGAAATCAACGTTAACTGATCCCCGGCCAGTTCAATTTGATCCCCAAGCTTTAGCGGCCTTTCAGGGTCCACCGCTGCGCCGTTGATCTTTATCATGTCAGTAGCACCGCATTCGATCATTATCTCGTCGTTTCTGGCGTAAAGCGTGAAAGCAGGATCATGGCTGAATCTGGGCCCTGCGGAGAGATCTGCATCAATGGGCAGTGCCTTGCCGATGGCCGTTGCCTGGTGACGCCATAAAATATGAGTTACGCCGGTGGTACTGGTTTCCTGTTTGGTAGGGGTAGCCAGTTCACCGGTCCCCAGTTGTACTACGTGGCTGACGGTGCCTCCATCGTCGATGATCGTGGCGTTGTGGGTTGCAGCAGAATCATTGGCTTTTTCCTCGGGTAGATCAATGATCTCCAGGTTTGCAACGAGCTTGAGCGATTCTTTGAGTCCTGGAAAACCCTGAAGGCGGTGGGACAGGAGCAGGCTAGCGGGCTCGTTTGCGACTATTTCGCTGCGGATGGCTTGAACAATTTGTGGGTATAGTGGTGTGCAGGCTTTCAATAAGCTCTCTTGCGAAATTGCGACTGAGTGTTCTGTGCCTGCCGCCTTAACGCTAAATGAATGCGTGTTGCTGTCTTGTAGATTTCTGATCCAGTCAGGTAGCAAATCAAAAAGCTGTTGCTCGGTGTCTGCATTGTGCATCGGATCAAATCGGGTGGTCTGGATAAACTGGCTTGCGATGATGTTCGCCCAGCGATCCAAGAGGGTGGACAATCCTGTTTCCAAAATGGTTTTAACATTTTTTCTCGACAAAACACCCTGATTGCTAATCTGCGTGAGAGTGAATGAATGAAGGTGGACGTCAAGGTGAATAATATTGGAACGCAAAGGGAGATTACTGGCCGCGATAACGGACTGGTCAACGATGCCTTTCACGGGCATTCCACATTCGTGGGCGATGCCTAGTAGCAAGCCGAGGTCGGTATTGTGGTAGTAACCAGGGACTATCAGAATGACGTCTGATACTTCTTTGCTGACAGGTAGCCAGAGGTCTTCCAGATGAGCAAAGGCGATGTCTGCGTGATGGCGAACCTGCTCGGTACTGTTAGGGAGTGGGTTGGTGTTTAACTGGCTCCAGAAGCGATTGTTTGTCCATCGTGGAAGAAGCTTTACATTTTTGCTTGCTTCTTCCCCGGTCAACAGGCTGTTGTTGTTGAGTACGGCGACACCGGGACTGGTGCGAACCAGTTCGTTATCAACGGTGAGCTGAATCCCAGCGTCATTGATGTTAAATACGGCAATGCTCAAGTGCGACTCCGTTTAGGTCTGTAGGTGGCGAACGAGGCGCACGTCACAATATTCTTCTGCGTCGAGCGCCAGCCGCTCCTGGGCTAGTTGCAGCTGGTGCAATAGGAACATGATCAAAATGCTGATCAACAAGGCGACAAAAGTAGAATTGAATGCGACGCCAAGTGATTGGGTAACGCCCGTAATATCACCTTCTACCGCCTTGTGAGCCTGGCCAAGTGCCTGGCCAATACCGCGCACCGTGCCAAGGAATCCTATGGATGGGATGGCCCATGCAATATAACGAATCATTGAAAGCTCTGAATCGAGGCGTTCGGATTCGGAATCGCAGATAGCCCGCACCGCATGTGAGACATCCTGAATGTTGCGGGTAGATCTGAATCGATGCAGCGCAGTGAGTAGCGTGCGTGGCAAAAGATATCCATGCTGTTCTTCGGGTAAGGCCTGGATTGGCCTTGAGTATTCGCGGGTGTCTTCAGGAAGGATGCTGGTTCCCTGATTAAGGGGGATCAGGTCGAGTTGTAGAACGCTTTTTTCCCTGGCTGTCTCAACTGCCTTGTAAGCCATCAAGGACATGGCCCAAAGCATGAGAATCAGACAGGCTTCCTGTTCAAAATCCCTGATGACGACATAGGCGGACCTTTCAGGGACATAATCAGGGTTGGCGTTTAGCTGTATTGCTTGATCTTCAAGTGCCAGGGCCGCGTTTGGTCGCACGATTGAAACGTAGATGGCATGTACCAGGATGATGGCGATGATCAGTGAAAAAATCTGGTAGATAAATTCAATTGGTAATTTTTTGCTCATGGATTCCCCTAAAAAGACGCTTGATGCTTAAATGTCCACTGGAAATGTTACCGCGTTGTCGGCGCTGATTTCTTCGCTGGGCTGAAAGTTTTTGAATGCATCCCCGATATCTCGTGCTCGAAGGTTACCACCCTGTGGGGTTGGTTTAGACGATTGCTCAGATGATTGCTCAGACAATTGCTCAGAGAAGGGTTCAGAGTTCTGTTCCTTGTATACGTCTGTAGGTTCGATGTCTTCATCGAGTATTGGGTCAATTTGGCTTGAGCTGCCAGACGCGGGTACAGGCTTCTGCTGACTTTCACCCGCACTCAACGGTAGAGCGAACAAAGTGGCGAGTGTCATGGTGAAAAATATTCTATAGCTGGTCATTCAACATATCTCGCGATGCGAAATCCAACGTCCGGTCTTGGGTCTGATCCGTAATCCCTGAACGTCCAGCGCAGTTCACTAAACCGGCCATGTGTGTAATTTGAACCTCGAATAACATAATAATCTCCCTGAATCGGACCTAGTGGGTCTACCAGGGTTTTCCTGTGTAATTCGACTGAGTAGTAGTCGTTTATCCATTCCGAGACGTTGCCCGCCAGGTCAAAGATGCCCAACTCGTTCGAGGCATAGGTACCCGAGGGCGCAGGTCCTCGAAAATTATCGTTATACCCCTTGATGCTGTAAGGCACCATGTTGGCTGCAGAAACATCCGCGTAGTTACCTGAACCGGCAGTAGGCGGCATATTGTCACCCCAGGGAAACCGGGTGGGTAGTTTTCCTGAAGCATAACGCGCTGCCCATGCCCACTCCGCTTCAGTGGGAAGACGGTAGCCGATGCTAGCCGGCGACCTTAGATGCCACTGGCCATCTTTTAGTGCATATGCGGCGGGCAGGCCATCTTTTTCACTGAGCCAGTTAGAGAATCTAACAGCTTCTTCCCATGAGACATTGACGACCGGTCGGTCCTCTTCGCTAAGGAGTGCTCGCCCCAACAATCCGGAATCATGACCGGGATCAAATTGCTTGAATGAACGATTGCTGATCTCCTGCTCACCAAGATAGAAAGATCGAGTCAGCTCGACATTTTTTTCGATTTCATTTGATCTTCTGCCAGGTTCGCGGCGACCTGCACCCATGGCGAAGGTTCCGGGAATAATGAACCTAAGGGTATCACCGAGGGAGGTGGAAATTTGTTGGGGGATTGATGAAACCCTGGCCGCTTCCTCGGTTAGCATGACGATGTTCAGCTGTTGTGGTAGTCCTGGCTGCGGAATAACTTTTGTGACATAGCTCGCATAACCGGCCAGTTCGACGCGCAACTCGTGACTGCGTGCTTTGAGTTCAAGCGTCTGGTTTGCGTCACCCAGGGCTCGATTATCCACAAACAGGGATGCCCCGGGTGGTGTTACTGCCAGCTTTATCAGACCCACAATTGGTTTCAGCGAAAGGTTCAGGCTGAGGTCCTCTTCAGGGCTTATTGACAGCGCCCTGGTGTAATTTTGGTAACCAGCACGTGTAGCAACAAGCTGGTAGTTCTCGGCGGGTGGCAGAGCGACTGCAAGCGGGGTTTGGCCCAAATACTGTCCTGAAATAGTGACATTGACGCCCGCCGGGTTGCTGACGATGTTTATTTTACCGTTAGCTTTTTCCAGAACCACCGGGGCAAGTTCCTGGGGTGTCTGGGCAGTGACTTTCAATAAAGATTCAAACACCTTGTACCCTGGTTTTCTGAGCTGCAGCGTTCTCTCACCTTGGATTACTTCAATCGATGCGGGTGTCGTTCCAACCTGTTCGTTATCGATCACTATTTCAGCACCATCCGGCATGGAACTGACTGAAATGTTTGCCCACGCCGGGAGTAAGTTGACCTGCTCAGACTGACGCAGCCTTTTACCGGCAACGTCAATTTCGGTTTGAGCTGGAAGATATCGCGGATGGGTGATGTAGATGTCTCTCGAACCCGCTTCTACCTCATTAATAATTAGACTAGTTTCTCCCTCTAGTACCTGATCAACAAAGACGGCTGCGGCCTGAATTTCTTTTCCGTCGTGGATAGCGAGGATTTCCACGATACCGGGTAGTTTCTTTAAGGAGAAACTGAAGTCCTGGTCAGGTTCCTCGGTCAGACTGACGCTCGATAGTAGGGGGTAATAGCCGTCTGCACTTGCATGGATATCGTAGTCGCCCGTTAGCATTAAAAACCTTTCACCGAGCTGGTATGTTGGATAGCCGCTTAAGATCGTAAATCTTGTTTCTGCTGGGTCAAAATCGAACTTTACCGCTCTGGCGTTGAACATGAACATAGCAACGGTAAGCAGCACGGCGAACAGAACCAGGAGTAAAATTTTTGCCGGACTTGGTTTAAAGAGTGGCTTTTTAACGGGCGTGCTGGCTCTCGAAAAGTCAGACGGTTCTATTATCGTATTTTCTAACTCCGTCATTACCTAACGCTCTCTTTGCTGGCGATGTCCAGTATTGGTGACGTTTTCCCTGCCAACACCACGAAGTCCTTGCGCACGTCGCGGTATCCCAGTCGCTGCCCAACGACCGTATAGCGCCCTGGTATCAGATAGACCACTTTGTTGGTTACTTTCCCGAGGACTGCGTGTCGTCGCACGGTGACTTCTGTCTTTCCATCGGAATTAATAGTGACGGGTATTTCAATTCTTGCCGTGGAGATGAGCCGTGCAAGGATGTCGATGTGATCGAGCAACTGGTCTGTTGTTGGTTTCGATCTGGAAGCCTGCCTAAGCGTAGCGGAAGCCTCGGCCAGCCCTTCATCGCTCTGCAGCAAGGTCGGATCGCTCAGGAATTGCTGCAGTCGCTCCTGAAGTGCCAGCCTGGATCGTGCATCGTCTAGTCCCTTCAGAGCAAATTCAAGGGAGTCGGCAATTGCCAGGGCCGCGTCATATTCTTCGATTGCCCCTTGCCAGTTCTCCGATGCCAGATAAGCCTCTGCATTCTTTTGGTGATTCAGAATAATATCGTTTCGTTCTGATTGTTCTACCTGTAGCAGACCATCTTCGGGTTCATTTGAATTTGGCAGAATTTTTCTTGCGCGGTTGAAGCCCTCACGAGCGGCCTCGTAATTTTTGTTAGACACTTCACGAAACCCTGTTGACATGGCTGTCTGGAATTTTTTCTGCGTAATGGCACTTTGTACTCGTGATAGTCCTTGTCTTGCGGGTTTCCACTCTTCGTCCAGGTTCGTCGCAGTTTTAAAAGTGTCGCGTGCTAGATCAAACTCTTCATTGCGCTCGAAAACTTCGCCTTGACGAACCAGATCCTGAACCTGGTCAAGCGTTTCAGCGCGCACCAGCTTTTTTTGTAAGCTCTCACTTTCACCATCTATTGAGGTGGCGATCGTGAATGAGGTAAGCGCGGCTTCGGCATCGCCGGCAATTAAGGCCTCATCTCCCAAAGCTGTGTTTGTTTCCAGTTCGCTGATGGCGCGGGATTTAAGCTGGTTCAAACTGGTCGACACGGCTTTATATTGATCTAACGCGAGCTGAAATTGTTTTTCCCGGTAAAGGTTATCTGCAGCATCCAGATCTGCATCGACTTGCTCATAATCATTGCGCGCCCAGAAAATAACCCCGATATCCTCCAGATCGAGCTGTTGCCTCAGGATATCGCGTGTGAGTTCTTCACCCTGTTTCTGGAACATCTCAAGTCGAGCGGATTCCAGAGGGGTAATAACAGGCGCCGCCGTGGATGTTGCGGCTGCTTCCCTTGCCGTCATCGCCGCGGGACTATTTGCTGAAGTTATGGTTTCTGAAGGTGTGCTCGTGGGTAAAAAAGTAAACAGCAATGCGGCAAAAATGAGCAGACAGACACCGGCAAGTAGAACGCGCTGCACAGGTATGGCCTGATCCTGACGTTTGCCAATAAGATCCTGAGTGGCAGTTGTAGTCGTTTCCGGAACCGGAGATGTTCGGCGTGAAAAAGCGACCGATTCAATGGCAGTTGAGCTGCCCTCGAAATGATTTCCCAGCGATTCACGCAACTCAAGTAGCGAGCTGGGGCGTTCAAACGGAGATTCACTGAGCATGGCGCGAAGCTGGTGATCGAGGTGGGCATCAAGTGGTAAATCGAGCTCCACATCCTTTTTCCAGCTTTTGCCGGTAAGCACTTTAAATACAATACAACCCAGTGAGTAGATGTCGTCATCAGTGCCCGGATCCCTGCCGGCCAGCACCTGCGGGCTTAGATAGGCTTGCTCATTGGCTGGGTGAGTAGTGGCAGGCAGCGCGAAACCGGTGATGTGAACGACCCCTGACGCGTCTACCATGATGTTGCCAGGGCATAGTGTTCCGTGTGCGACACCAAGATTATGCGCATAGATCAACGCCCCCAAAAGTTGCTGGAGCTGCGGCCAGGCGCCTGGGTCGTCAAGGTTTAGAATTTCGCTATCCGTCAGGTAGGGTTCAACCAGGTATTGAATCCCATCCTCGATGCCTGCCTCCAGGTTCAGGGAAATGTTTTGGTGTACGAGTCCCCGTAGTGTGCTTACGCGTTTATTGACGGATGACCAGGTATCGTCATCCAAACGCGTCGCCATGAATCTGACTAATACTCGATCGCCAGTTTGATTGTGCGTGGCAATCCAGGATTCAACAGGCGAAGATGCGTCGGGGTCCGAGGCCAACCTTTGACTCAGAACATATTGTTTCGGGAACAGTTGACCTTCCCGGAGCTTTAAATTCATTGACACAACCGATGATTAATACGTTGCCAGGCTATTGTACTTTTATTGCACGCCTATTGTGATGGGATACTGGTTTCCTGTGCGTAAATTTCCCGCAAAAGCTTTCTCCACTGGACATACTGTTCCTGTGCTGTGCCGGTAAGTTCTATAGTCCTGCCCTCGATATCAAGCACATATGGTGTGATTTCGGTGCCAAGGGACTGGCTCAGCTCGCGCAGGGATTCGGCGTGGATCTCAGCTTCCTTACGCCGTTGCAATCCACTCTTGATGGCCCCAATTCCTCCTACAACCGCTCCCGCTGCGGCAGCATCAGTTGCCCAGCTGTTGCTTTCACTACCTGCGGCTATCCCAACAGCGATTAACCCCACGCCGGTTAAAAGCCTGGTTTTCGCCTGGCGCTGAACTTCCCGAAGGCGGATGGCT
>JABGVY010000395.1 GCA_018645845.1 Gammaproteobacteria bacterium
ATTGACAATAATAAGGGTGATATAAGCCATGACTGAATTTCTTGCGAGTGCACTCGCGCCCTACTATATGCAGATAAAGTTCCTCCACCTGGTATTCGCTGCCATGTGGTTGTTCAGCACCTCAGTAGCTTTTCGTTTTTTCCTGTTTCCGATTTTCCTCGAATGGCAGAAAGACCCGGAGAGTATTGATAAGGCTCGCTTAAGAAACTGGGCAATGGAACGGTTTGATGATGGCGCTATCCTGGAACATGTAGCCTTCCCTATCCTGCTCATCACCGGGCCTTTGATGATGCTGGCCGGAGGCTGGTCAGCGGAACAGGGTTGGTTCGCCATGAAGATGGTGATGGTCGTTCTGGTATTCCTGCCAATAGAAATTCTCGATTACTACCTGGCGCATTTCACTCTCAATAAGGAAAGACTTCGACTAGCAGGTGATGCAGAGGGCTATGAAAACGCCGTGCACTTTCATTGGTGGTTCCTGGTGGTTTCATCCCCCATCGTCATGACGACGATCCCGTACACGATCTATCTGGTCGTCGTAAAACCCTTTTAAGTCGTTACAGGAGAGAATATGACAAACAATGAAATGACTCCTCCGCTCGGAGATATCAAACCCAGACCATTTCCCCTCGGCGAATCAGCACAGAAAACCATCGACAAAATCGCCTTGGCAATCGTATTGTATATACTGCTGATCCTGTATCCATCATACGGCCTGCTCAGGTGGTTTTGGTCAGGAGACCTTAGCCCATTTGACCTCAAGGGCGTTATCACGGCTTTGGCCACCGCACTGTTTCTTGGCTTTTATTCACGCAGAGCTATTACAAGCAGGTTACAAATCAATACTGAAAGGGAGTAAGAGAATTGCCCAGACTTGAACAGGTTCGCCGGAAGGACCTCAGTGATTTCATGAAACCGGTATTCAATATGTTGTTCGGTGATCGTGATCCAGTCGACGAACCAGGCACGGCTACCGGCACCCCCGGTAACTGGTGGACGGTGTTCGCGTTGAAACCCGAGGTGTTCAAACACGCGGTTGAGGGCTTCCAGCTTTACCGTTCAGAAGAGTCACTGATTGATGACAAGGTTCGCGAACTTGGGCAGGCTCGAGCCGGCTTCGCTCGCGGCAGCCAGTTTGTGTTTTCGCAGCACTGCAAGGCTGCACGCGCAGCAGGTTTAAGTGAAGAGCAGATTGCTGACATTCCCTGCTGGGCTGTCAGCGATAAGTTCTCAGCCGAAGAACGGGCTGTATTGGCTTACACGGATGAACTGGTGCTTTCAGGTGGCCGTGTCAATGATGGTGTATTCAATGAGTTGAAGAAGCATTTCAGTGACGCTGCCATTCTGGAGTTCACTTACGTCACCTGCATGTACGAGATGCATGCAACAATCAGCCGGGCGCTTCGCCTTGAATATGATGATGTCGATGAACGTATTGTCGAAATCGCAGCACCGGAGGGTAGCTCAATGGATGTCATGTCCATGGTGGACGACAATAACTAAGCGATAGCCAGCTAGTTGCTATGAATCGGGAGTGGGCACGATGATGGTGTCCATTTCTTCGGGCTGAAGCCGCCATTCGATTAGTATCATCTAAGTTCAGTTATATGACATTAATCGGGCGTGCGGCGTTGCCGTCGCGTCAGGGAGGTGCATAGCTTGTCGTATTGTCGAGGAGTGGCTGTGTTGGAATTGGGGCGGTTAACTAGCCCTCAACCGGCACGGTATAGTTCAACGCAGCGCGCCCACCATCGGGATAAATAGTCTGTCCCGTTATATAGGACGCATAGTCACTGGCAAGAAACACCGCGATACTTGCTACTTCCTCTGGCTCACCCAACCGGCCCAGCGGGGTACGGGAAAGTATCCTTCGCCTTGCCTCGTCGTCGGTCATCACAGCACCGAGGACTTTGGTTTTGATTGAGCCGGGCCCGATCGCATTAACCCTAATATTGTGTTCCGCGAGCCTGAGCGCGGTCGCTTTGGTCAATTGTTGCAAGCCACCTTTTGATGTGACGTAGGCTAGTTGATTGGGTATCGCCAAAATCGAATTCAGAGATGCCATATTGATGATGGCGCCCTCAACTTTCTTTTCGATCATGTGTCTGGCCACAAGCTGGCTCAATACAAAATAAGACCGCAGATTAACATTCAAGACCCTGTCGAAGTCATCGGGATCAAGATCAAGCACGTCACCGGTCACGATAATGCCGGCATTGTTCAACAGAATGTCGCACTGGTCATAGCGATCAATGGTCGTTTGAAGCAGTGCTTTGAGTTCATCATCAATGCTGACGTCGCAGGTTACGGCGATACAATCCTGACCGGTCTCCTGCCTCACCTGATCGGCGGCTTCCTGGTTTAACGCTTCTTCAACATCTGCAAGCACAACGTTTGCGCCGTGTCTGGCAAAAGCCAGGGCAGAGGCGCGACCAATGCCATCGGCCGCACCCGTAACGATGGCAATTTTTCCGGAGAGATCCATGCGTAATATTCTGGCACAACATAGCTGTTTAAACGACAACCTTGTAAAAGAGGAGAGAGGCGATATCTTGGGGCGAGTCTCTTCCGGCATTCCACCGAACTATTCTGACACCAGCACATGTTAGTGGAATCTGACTTGACTTGATCCTCAATACGCTATTTCAGCGCTTTTGTTTCTCCGGAAACCGGGGCGCTGAGAAGCCCTTCGAGAGCATCAATGAGTTGGCTGACGAACAGTTCGGATGCGGCGCCTTTAAACGCATTTTTTTGGCGGGCATGATTGCCCATGGCAACGGAACACAGTCGTATTGCGATATCCATACGTTGCCGGTAGGCAGGTTCATCCAGGTGAGGCAGCGCGGCGCGAAGCAGTTCGCCGGTCAGCATGCCACTTTCTCCACCTCCGCCATGACCTCCGACTTTACTTAGCGCTGAGTCTTCTGCCAGCGCGATGGTGTGGCTGAAGCCGATAATATGGCGGCGGAATTTGGTATCAGCCTTCGCCAGTAGATAGGTCGGCATCACCATGATGCTGCACAGATCGCGCAGCACCGGTTTCACGGAGGTTGATTCAAGTTCCGCAAGCAATTCTGCGCGCTTCTCCTGCGTCTGCTCGTTTCTGCGGATGTTGATAGCAATTATGAGCCCCCGCAGATTCTTGAAGTGATACTGCAAGGCTGATTCATTTTTTTGCCCGGCTTCTCTCACAATCTCTTTGATCGATACGTTTTCGATACCGTGTTTTGCGATCAGTTTTTCCGCGGCGTCCATGAGCGAAGTCTGTGTGGTGAGACTTCGCGCTTTCTGCCCGTCAGGTGACTTCATAGGTGCGCTCCGAGTGGACCAACATGGTTTACGTCTCTGCAGCAAAAAATGAGATGGCTCGACCGCGAGGCTTTGAGTTTTTGTGCACTTCGGGCAGCTTGCAGATTCTATCCATTCGGGTCACGCTGCCATCCGCGTATTCCCAGACCATCTGATCACCGGCAGGATAACGTCGGACTACAACTGGGCCCCAGCCAAACACATTAAAATCGAGTATGCCATTGTTCCAGGCCATGCTGGCAGATGTTCTGGGACAAAATTCGCGTTCACCTATCGTAAACAGGACTGCGCCTTCAGTATCGTTAGCAAGTGTTGCAGGGTCAATGGTTAACGGTGGGCGTGAGGAAAAGAAGGCGAACGAAAATACTGCAATCAACAGGACAATCAGTGAGAGTGCGGCGCGGGTAATAATTTTTAACATGTGTCTGTGCCTTTCGCGCACTCG
>JABGVY010000574.1 GCA_018645845.1 Gammaproteobacteria bacterium
ATCTCTTCGGGCGCAGACGGATCGATTGCGAACGACATCTTTGTCGTCTCAGCGATCATTGGGAACAAAACCTCCTTCGACCGAATGGCTGTATATCTGCCACTGGTTGCTGCCCAGGAGTTCCTGTCGCTCGGCGATGATGTGCACGAGTATGCGCTACTGGTGAACGACAAAGATGCTAATGAAACAATTGCCAGCGGGCTGTCAGCACAGCTACCCGAGCTGACCGTTGCACCCTGGCAGGAAGTCGAGGCAACCTTTTATCGCACCATGCAAGCTGATAAGCAGGGCAATTATTTCTCGATGGCTCTGATTACTTTTATCGTTTTTATTGGCGTTCTTAATACCGTCTTGATGTCAGTACTTGAGAGAACCAGAGAGTTTGGCGTTTTGAGAGCGATCGGCAGTCGCCCCATGCAACTGGTTCGTCTGATTTCACTTGAAACATTTATCCTGGCTTTCATCAGTGTCATGGTGGGCTTTCTTCTTGTCCTGCCATTCGTTTACTGGTTTGCAGAAGTAGGCCTGCTAATGCCGGCGCCTATCGACATGGGCGGTATGGTGTTTCAGCATATGAAGGGTGAGATGTCGGCTCGTGTATTCTGGATACCTATGGCGTTTATCCTTGGCACTGCGGTACTCATCAGCATCCCACCGGGTTTACGAGCAGCCAGAATTCTTCCCAAAGAAGCGATGGGAAGTCACTGATGCTGATATTTAAACTGGCTTTTCGGAACCTCTTTCGTAACACACGAAGAACTGTCCTCACTTCGCTGCTCATCAGTTCCTCGCTGATCGTCCTGATCCTGGTGGACGGACTGATGCATGGAATGACGAACGTCATGGTAGGCGGGATTACACATACGTTGGAAGGCGAAGCCCAGGTGGCGCGAAAAGGTTTCCGGAATGACTTTGAGGTGGAATACACCATCGATGATCCAGCAAGCGTCATCAGCCAGCTCGAGGAAAACAAGACTCTGGAGGGTTTCGGACCAAGGGTTATTATTGGCGGCATGATCGCCTCCAGCTACAACACGACAGGTAGCCTGGTCTATGGCGTGGATGCCAAGCAGGAACTAAAAGTCAGCAGGATTTCAGAAGCGATTATTGAGGGTCAATACCTGTCCGGAGAACCCAGGGAGATCCTTATAGGCAAACCCATGGCTGAGTTGCTCGAGGTCGAACTGGGAGACCGGCTGATCATCACAGCGGCGACTGTCGATACCAACGAAATTACCCAGGAGCTATTTCGCCTGAGTGGTATTTTCGAATTCGGCCCCGAGGAAATGGACAAGAACCTGGTGTTCATCAATCTGGTCAAAGCCCAAAGCGTTCTTGGCATGCAGGACAACCTGCACCAGATTGCCCTGCGCTTTATGGACCCCGAGGACGCCAAAAATAAAGAGTTGCCGCTGTTCAAACAACTCACCAATGAAGAAAACGAGGCCCTTGGATGGCTGGACCTTCAACCTTCGATTGGCGCGATGATAGAGATGGCCGGTTTTTCCACAGCGATAGTCGGGGCCATCCTTTTTCTACTGACATCACTCGGAGTCATCAACTCAATGTTCATGTCGATTTATGAACGAATCTATGAGTTCGGCGTTGCAAAAGCTATCGGCACAACGCCCAGACAGATTATTCAGCTAGTCCTTTTCGAAGCGCTACTGCTGGCACTCATCAGTTGCGTTTTTGGTCTGGTAATAGGGTATTTTCTTGGGGATTATTTTTCGATCCACGGTATCCCCATGGGTAAAATGGAAGTGTCCGGCGTCCTCTTGGACGGCAATATGTATACCCAACTGATGCTATACCAGTTCGTGAATTTTCCGATTTACGTGACTTTATTAACACTTGCAGCCGCTATTTATCCCGCGAGATTCGCGTCCCGGATCGTGCCTACTGAGGCACTCCAAAGAGCACTTTAGGATCTATTCATGACTAACTTAATTGAAACCAGAGACCTGTGTCGCACGTTTGGTACCGAAGAAACGAAGGTGACCGCACTTGATCATGTGTCGATCGATATAGAGGAGGGTGAGTTCACCGCCATCATTGGCCCCTCTGGCTCGGGAAAGACCACATTACTTCACCTTATTGGCGGCCTGGATGAACCAAACAGTGGTTCCGTTATGTTGTCCGGGAGTAATATTGCCGATATGAGCGGTAATCAGCTTTCTGATTTTCGTCGCGATCATATCGGTTTCATCTTCCAGGCTTATAATCTAATTCCCGTCCTGTCAGCTGAAGAAAATATCGAGTACATCATGTTACTGCAGGGCTTAGGCGCTGCAGAAAGAAAAAAACGGGTGAAAGAGATGCTGGCGATGGTCGAACTCGAAGGTCTGGGTGACAGAAGACCCTCGCATCTTTCCGGCGGGCAGCAGCAACGTGTCGCTGTGGCAAGGGCAATGGCCTCTAACCCAGACATCATCCTGGCAGATGAACCGACAGCAAACCTTGATTCCAAAACGGGCATCAGTCTATTGGAAGTCATGCGGGATCTAAATCAGCAACAAAACATGACCTTTGTGTTCTCCACCCATGACGAGAAGATCATGGAACGCGCTACCCGGCTTATTTATTTACACGATGGCAAAGTTGAACAGGACGAGCGCAAGTAACATGTTGCGAGTCGGCGCGGCAGTATTCCTGCTAGCAGCGTCTACTGCCACTTTGGCAGAGATCAACATCTCGGGGTATCTTAAGTCATTCGTGGTCGCTCAAGACGAAGTGGACAACCCCGTATTCCAGTTCGATGAAATCTACCAGTCCCAGAACAGTGCACGCATCATGCTGGATGGGTTTTCTGGTCGTATCACCTGGCAGTTACACTATGAGCTAAGCCCCGTCTTCGTTTCAAAATCGCTGGCTGCGGAGATACCAACTTTCAATGTGGTAGGTGACAACTACCGCCTTACTGACCTTGATACCAACCTCCTCGATAACGATAACAAGAACCCGCTATACCAGAACCTGGATCGTCTGAATTTCCAGGTTCAGATGGACGCTGGGGACCTTACTATCGGTAGGCAGGCGATCTCGTTTGGATCGGCGAGGATTATTAATCCGACAGACATTTTCCTGCCTTTTGATGTCCGCACTTTCAATACAGAATATCGCAACGGTGTGGATGCTTTGCGCTTTCAGCGCCCCTGGGGTGATCTTGGAGAAATCGATATCGGGATCGTTCTGGGCGAGGACGCAAAGAGCGAGAACTCAGCAGCTTTCCTGCAGCTTCGCTCCAATTACAACGGCGCAGACTACCACCTTGCGCTCATAGAATTCGCAGATCAACAGCTCATCGGCCTTGGGTTACAGACTGCCATATGGGATCTGGGGTTCTGGCTGGAAGCAGCCTACGTCAAAGGCGACAAGAACTATCTCAGGCTGTCTACAGGCGTGGATTACTCGTTCAGCGAAAACACCTTCGCTCAGATTGAATATCACTACAACGGTGCGGGCAGCGAGGATCATAACGATTATCTTTCCAACCTGGGTTCTAAACCCTATCAACGCGGCGGCGTATTCCTGCTGGGTGAAAACTACATTATGCCAAGTTTCACGATCCAGCTTTCACCACTTTGGTTTATTGCAACACAGGCCATCTACAATCTTGACGATAATTCTGCATTTTTGTCTCTTTCTGCGCAGTACAACATCGCCGAGAATTTCTACATGGACTTCGGCTATTACCACTTTTCTGGCGATGATTTTTCTCTTACGGAAAACGGTCTACCGGACTTCCAATCAGAATACGGGCCGAACCCTGATACCCTTTTTACAAGTGTCAGGTACTATTTCTAAACGCAGAAGAACTGCTAAAAACATGGTGACTTCCCTAATAGACAAAGATCATCCTGCCCGAGATGAAAATCTAATCAGGGATTGACCTTTCCATCTGCAGGCTAATACACCAATGGCCTCCTGGTCATTGACCACTCTCTGCTTAAAAACGGTTTTCTCCAGCTTTTATGCTCAACATTTCTTATCAGGATACCTTTGCCATCAAGGGAAAATACGTTTCATAGTTTCTATTCTTATGCTCCAGAGTCTCAAGCCTTGGAGCTTCTCGTGCTGACTACGCCTAGCCCAGGTGAGGTTCGGAGTGCTACATGGCCCCAGATTGATCTCGAAAATTAGCGATGGTCGATGTCCAGTTCACGAACGACAGCAGGAGTGGCGGTCGAAGGAGATCTCGTCGCCGACGATGCCAACCTGCTCTACTTGTATCGATGAACACCCGGAAGGGTATAGACCGCCCTCAAGGGAATCCTTATGGGTACCTGCGATGACGTCAATAAGTCAGTTATTTTTGGTTAAAAGACAATGCGCTGCGTATTTGCATTATTACGCCCAGGAAAACTAGCACTGCCGGGTCCTTTAATCGACAACACAATCGAGAAAAATGTGATTATTTTTGCGATCTTCCTCCGGCTCTATAATGTCTCCAGATGGATCCACTACAACCAAAACCTGATGCACGCCGCTGGCGAGCGACAAAACAACCGTGAAATTTTCACTCTCTCCAGCTGCCAGCCAAGGTAAGCGTAAGTACTGACGTTCGCTGTAACGATTATCTGGAACCACATCAATACCGATGTCGCTGACATCCATGGTGCCGCAGTTGGACACCCGAAAATGCAATGTGCCCGCATCGAAGTCAACGTCAGTGATTGCCAAATCAGAGCCCAGCTGATCAACGGTTTCAATCGGATAAATCACTAGTTCATCGACGCACAATAAGCGAGTACAACGATGCTCATGATGTAAATGCCCACCGTACCGATGATCGATGCTCACCCCATGAATATGAAAATTCGCGCCTGCCTGCGCTACCGTTACTCGACCTTTTTCTGGCTGGGTGTCAAAAAAGCCACAACAATCCCAATCGAGCGAATCACCAAGATACTGAATCCCCGTTTCCGTTTCGGTGGAAGGTTTGTCCGATAGCAGATAATGCTGCAACGAATCGTAGATAGAGGAACCGAGTCCAGCTGCGGGCCCGCTGTTGGTGTTGCGACTGCCCTGGTTCAGACAAAGTTTGGATGCCACAGTAATAACGAGGTCGTGCCACTGACATTTAGCTCTGACCCCGTACAAATCAGCTGGTTTATCTAGGCTATCAATAACCGCCGCAACCCAATCGGCCAATTGCCAGTCGGATTTCGAATCCAGCGATAACAAATCGATCGAAAAACCCATATCGGTAGCATCGGAGCTAAAGCACACATCGGGAAAATGGTCACTGCCATCACCGGGGCACACCTTGTGAATCCCTCCGGTATTTGCATGACACTTAAAAATATCGGTTTCTGCATCGCTCTCATCATAAACAAACATGAGTTCGCCATTATCAATGCTGGTGGCTGTGACGTTCAGCGCGTCTGCTAACAGGCAGAACAATTAATGCCGCTAAAACGCAACCTGCCAGGGATATCCAGCCAAGCATTGATATGTTACCCAGGCCGGCGATACCAAAAACTGCCGGGCCAAGTGAATAAGGAATCATTATGTAAGCATTGGTCGCTATAGCGACCCTGCCCGCTGAATCCAGGGCCGCGGCAATGCCCATTACAAAAGTGACAGTAAACATATAGCAGTAGCCATAGAGAAGAATACCGATGGAATAACTGGCCAGATCGTCCGCCTGTGCTATTACAAACGCAGAGATTCCGCTTACCACAAATCCCAGGACTACAGGGGTTGTTAATCTTTCTGCCTTAGCCAGGAAACCCGCTGAAACGGCACCGATGACACCTGTCAATGTCGACAATCCCAGCAACAAACCAATCGCATCTTGTTCAATGTGCAAATTATTGGCTACTCGCTCACTAAAAGACCAGACTCCGCCCATCGCCAGATAAACAATCGTCAAGACGAGGAAAAATAGGCCAATCAAGAAAACCGAGCTGTCTTGACTACTCTGCTTTTCTGCCTGACCTGTAGCTGCAAAAGATGGTTTTGGTAGCATCCAAATTAACGGGGCAACAAGCAGACAGATGAACGCAATAGCTATAAATAGTCCTTGTTGTCCATTAAACGCGAGACTGTAGGGTAGAAACGTGAGCATTATAGCGAATCCTAATGAAGCAATGGCGAACACCCAGCCGTATAGAGGCACCGGTGATCTTGACGTAGCGATAACCATATTCACAA